>JAJYSI010000117.1 GCA_021793635.1 Bacteroidota bacterium | reverse complement strand
TAAAACTTCCCACCAGAAAATATTCAAATCGAAAATATCTTCAAATTTTAATCAAGACTCCGTGAAAACAATGGTTGAACATTTTTCCGGCATGAATGCTTTCGCTACAAAAAGCGAATGGGTCGAATTGTTCAAATATTATGTCCCAACTTTCAACTCTACAAATGGAAATAGTCCAAATGAAATTATTGTAAATGAGGGATCTGAAATTTCTGAATTATTCAAAAAATAATTTGATCTTATGAATGCTCTTTATAATCCGGTTATTTGTTTTATTTTACTATTGTCTTTCCCTTCCGTGAATGCTCAATCTTACCGTGTAGTTGAGTCCACTTCTGACCATATAAAAATAGAATTTAATTTTTCGGATTCATATAAAATTACTGACACTTTAATTAGCGGTAAAAAATTTCAATACATAACCGGCAAAACCTATCCTCTACGAATCTCCGGAGAACCTTGGCTGCCGGCATTTTATATACACATCGGTGTACCGGTAGGTTCACTGTCAAAGATTAAAATCCTTTCGCTCGATAATTCAGTAATCCAAAATCAATTTATTCTTCCGATGCCTATTGAAGATCCGTCTAAAAAAACAATTACACTCACTGATTTGAATGAAAATATTTATAGCAAAAATAATTTATTCCCCTCATTACCTGCAGAGATAATTGATGATTATTTTTACCGCTATGCTCATATTATCATTCTTAATGCTTCACCGTTCCAATTTAACCCGGTTTCACGAGAATTAGTGTACAATAAAAAAATATTAGTCGAGGTTTCTTTTGGTGCGTCTCACACTTCGATTAAATCCATGGGTAAAATAAATGATCTAAAAACTCTTGAATTTGTGAATAGCTTCATAATAAATAAAAATGAAGCCGTAAAGTGGATCGGAGATAAATTCACTACCTTAAATACAAAAGCAGATATTTCACAGAAATATTGGTACGACCCTTCAAAGTCTTATTACAAAATCTATCTTAAAAAAAAAGGTGTCTACCGGATTACTTATGAGCAGCTAGTTGCTGCCGGAGCTTTACTAAATAATGTTCTCATTTCAAAATTAGAATTATTAAACGAAGGTGAGCAAGTTCCAATTTATGTCTCAGATAATAATAATGATGGAATTTTTAACACGGGAGATTTTATAGAATTTGTAGGTTCTCCGCCAAAATCCACTCCGTATGCTGAGTCAAATATTTATAACATTGATAATGTCTATTTCTTTTCTACCGAAGCAGATTCGGCCGGTTTGAGGTATGTTGGAAAAGACTGCTCAAATAAGCAATGGGATTACACTTTCCAAACAAATTATACTAAACTTCATTTTGAAAAGGATTCTCTCTATGAAAATCTCGGCTATGCAGGAGATGATAAAAGGGATTTTTGGTTGTGGGATAAAGTTTCCGGACAGCATGGTTCTATCCAGCACGCCTTTGAATTTCATTTTGACGGACTAAAAAATCTTGAACCCGATTCAACACAAATAAAAGTCAAAGTTCAACTACAAGGTTTGACTACAAATAGCGGCTGTTCTACGGATCATAATGCATACATAACCATCACCAATCAACCGGTTGGTTCAATTGCCTGGTCTGGGCAAAATACTGCAACTTTTGAAAAAACGATTTCACTTTCAAAAGAAAATGTCCAAATCTATCCTACAGGAAATATTATGCAAATTCATGTTAACGGCGATGCTTGCTCTCTTACTTCAACAGATGAAATTGCTGTTAACTGGTTTGAGGTATTTTATTGGCGTGATAATCGCGCAGATACAAATCATATCGAGTTCAGCAGTCCTCCTAATATTACTGGGAAAATTAGATATTGGACCTGGCTCTTCATCAGAGATTCTATTAAAATATTTGTTCCCCAAAAAAATGTAATTATCAAAAATGCGCTCATTACCCACGATCAATATAATTCTGCTTTCTTTGTCGATTCTGTCTCTTTTCCGGTTGATTATTTCTGCGTTGGGTATGATTATTTCCTTTCACCGGATTCTATTACTAAGTCAGTCCAATCAGATTTAAGAAATTCTTCGAACGGAGCCGACTATATCATTATAGCTCATCCGGATTTTAAATCTGTAGCAGAAAGACTTGCAAACTTTAGAAACAATAATTTTCCGGATTCTTCAATAACTAATCCGAGGATTAAAATAGCTTATACTAATCAGATTTATAACGAGTTTTCAAACGGACTTCTTGACCCTTATGCTATTAAGAATTTTGTTTCTTATGCTTTTTCTAATTGGGAAAAACCATCGGCGGCTTATGTTGTACTCCTTGGTGATATGAGCCATGATTATCGCCAGCTTCTTTCAACAAGCCGCAAAAGCTTTGTTCCATCTATTCCTTATTATAGTCCCACCCTTGGAGAATCAGTTAGCGATAATATGATTGTGGCTGTATCTGATAATATTCATCCTGACTTAGCAATCGGAAGGTTATCTTGCGAAACAGTCGCCGAAGGAAATATTCTTGTCGATAAATTAATTAACTATCCTCTAGATAATACCAAATCCTGGAAGCAAAATATTCTTTTACTTTCATCCGGGTTAAACCAAGCTGATGAAGATAACCTTGAATTAAATGATGCAAGCGTGGAACTCGAACAATCTTATGTAATCGCAAATGGATTCAATTCTACTAAGGTTATGCGATACCCTGACAGACCTGAATATTTTCAGTTTCAAGGGGCAGGCCCCGAAATTAGAAATAAAATAAATGAAGGTGCAGCTTTAGTAAATTATTACGGGCATGGTGGAGGATATCAATGGGATCTTACATTTCTTAACGATGATATTTATTTATTGAATAACGGCGGGCGGCTCCCTGTTATTTTAAGCGTTACATGTTATACCGCTTATTTTGACGATCAGGATGTTTTTGGTGAGCAGTTTAATAAAGTTCCCGGAAAGGGAAGTATAGGATTTTTTGGAAATGTTGGACTTACTTACTGGAGTGTCGGTACTTTCGTTGATAATTTAATCTTTGATGAAATCTTTAATAAAAAAAATTATCTTACTGGAAAAGTATTTCAATTTGCAAAAAATATTATGCCTGCTGTTGGATATAATAGCAGCCAAATTGCTCTTCTTACTTATCTCGGTGATCCGGTTCTGAAATTAGCTTTACCTGATAAACCCGACTTTAGCGTTTCTTCAGCCGGAATTTCTTTCGAAAAAGAGAATGAAATAGTCAACGACACTGTGCAAATAAAAATTAACATACAGAATCTTGGTGTTTTATTTCCTTCTGATTCTGTTACTATTCAATTATTTGTTGAGTCTCTCGATACTACTTTCCAATTAGGTAAAAAAAAATTAGGAAGCTTTGGTCTTAAAGATTCAACCTATTTTACCTGGATTCCACGGATTGCCGGAAATTATTCCTTTATTGTTAAAGTAAATGAAGAAAATATTATTCCTGAATTAGATCATTCCGATAATATTGCAAAAAATTCTATAATAGTTTATAATCTTCAAAATCCGAACATAATTTCTCCGGTTGATGGATTCACTTCACAAACTTCTTCAGTTGAATTTAGAATTGCAGATATTGGTTATTTTTTATCTCAACCTATGAATTATTTTATTCAAATTGATACGAATATTAATTTTATTAATCCGGTTAGCTTGTCATCAATATCGCCTTCTTTAGGCTTAGTCTTATGGAAGTCACCGCCGCTTCTAAAAGGAATTTATTTCTGGAGATCAAGAATCTATAATGGTTTAGATTCAAGCGGTTGGAGTGTACCTAGAACATTTTCAATTATGGATTCGAAACAAAATGGCTATTTCGTTCATGGGAAACAGCTTGCCTTGTTCAATCATTATAATATGAATATTTCTGATTCCGGTTTAACACTAAATACAGTTTATCTTCCACCTAAACCTTTTATTAAAAATTTATTGGAAGATATAATAATTACATCGTCAGTTTTAGATTCCACCGGAATGACTTCAATTACTACCGACGGCTCTTATATATATATTGGAAATATTTGGTATTATGCGCTTAAATATAACCTGCATGGATATTCAAAAATATACAGGTTCGGAACTGGGTTGAATGGAACGGTAAAAGGACGATTTTATGGAACTTTACCAAATTTTTACGCACCGATTAAAAATTCAATGTTTTATTTGAGTGACGGCTTTATTTATGTCACCGATGGTGAGCCTTATAGCCTGTTGAAAGTTGATAGATATACAGGTGATACCGCCAGAGTTTTTCTCAAGGATGGATTATTAAACTGGGATAATGCGAAAATTCAAAACGGTGCTTTCTATCTATCAGCCGATAGTAATTATGTTTACAATCTTACAGGTAAGGATACTTCCGGAAATAATCACTATGTATTAAGAACATTTAACCCAAAAAATAACTGGTCTTTGATTAAGCCCGATATGCAGCTTAGCGGAACAAGTTATTCCGGTTTCTCATCATTCTTTGTTGCTGACGGATTTATCTACCCGTATGAAAATTTTGAAAACGGATTTATTCGCAGGATAAGAATCTCTGACGGAGTTTTTGAAGAGGAATGGATTTCATATAACCCTTTCCAAAACTATTACGCTTGGTGTTATGACTCAGAAAATAATCTTGTTTATACTTCGGTATATAGTAATAAAAGCGTCACTCCGAAAATTTCTAAATTCAAAGGAAAATATATAGATGCAACCGGAAGCGTAACAACGAGCGAAATTGGCCCTGCTGCTGAATGGAATAACCTAAATCTAAATATTGTTAATAGAGATAATCTATCCGCCTTTAAAGTCTCTTTGCTTGGTAAGAATACAGGAACTAATCAATGGGATACGTTAAAAACTAATTTCATGCCGCCACTAAACATCGGAAATCTAGAATCTCGAAAGTATAATTATATTAAGCTCGGAATTAATTTATGGGATTCTTCATTTACTTCAACTTCTCCGGTAAACTTAAAATCCGTCTCCGTTGATTATACGTCTCTGCCGGATATTTCTTTACTAAAAGATGAAATGACACTAAGTCAGGATTCAGTTCTTCAAGGAGTTCCGGTTAATATAAAATTAAGACTGCACAATTACGGACTTTCAAACGCCGATTCTGTTCAGCTAAATTTATTCTTAAATTCGAACAATTCGCCTTTCTATTCAAAAGCAATTTTTGTCCCTGCTGATAGTGCAGTTGATATAAGCTCCATAATTCAAACAGCAAATTTATTATCTTCAAATATTATTAATGCAACAGCTGTTTTATCTTCGGGTGAGTTCTATCCTTTTAACAACTCTACAAGTAAAAATCTTTTTATCATAGTGGATTCAGTAAAACCGTCCTTTTCCATAACTTTTGACGGCAATGAAATTTTGAATGGCGATATTGTCTCTTCAAAACCTATTGTAATTATTTCGTTGAAAGATACCGATACATTACCAGTAGACACTTCAAAGTTTATTATTTCATTTGACGGTAATCCTTTTAACTTTTCGGGAACTGACATAATGTATACAGAAATCCCATATCCAAACGCTCACACTGAAATAAGATGGACTCCCGTTTTAGCTGATGGAAAGCATACTATTAGTTTTATTGTAAGAGGTCCTTCCGGTTATTATTCCGATTCGCTTGCTCATACACTTGAGTTTTACACCTCTAATCAAACTGATATTCAAAATGTTTTTAATTATCCCAATCCGTTTAACGATAATACGAATTTTACTTTTCAGCTAACCGGCGCAAATATTCCGGAAAAATTTACCATCAAAATATTTACCGTTGCCGGAAGGCTAATTAAAAATATTATAGTCCCTCAGTCAGACCTTCAAATTGGTTTTAATAAAATATATTGGGACGGACGTGACGAAGACGGAAGCCTACTTGCAAATGGAGTTTATTTTTACAAAATTATAATTAAAAATAACGGCAGTGTGAAGTCCGTTATCCAAAAATTTGCCAAAGTAAAATAACGCTTAATGTAGCTTTCAATTAGTCCAAATATAAAATATAATTACACTATGATTATTTAAATTTTCTATAAATAACAGGAGCCATAATGTGTGGGATTGTAGGATATATAGGTGAAAAAAATTGTGTGCCGATTATCATTAACGGATTAAAAAGATTGGAGTACCGAGGATACGATTCCGCTGGTATTGCACTCATTTTCGATCATCACTCCGAAGTAATTAAAAACAAAGGAAAAGTATCTCTTCTTGAAAACAAAATAGATAATCTTGATTTATCTGCAAATCTTGGAATCGGGCATACCCGTTGGGCAACACACGGTGTGCCCAATGAAATAAATGCTCATCCTCATTTCAATACTTCAAAAAACTTATATGTAATTCATAATGGAATAATTGAAAATTACCAAACCTTAAGAACGGGACTTCAAAAGCTTGGGTACGAGTTTATTACTCAAACTGATTCCGAAGTTCTTCCCCATTTAATTGACAGCTTTTTAGTAAAAGGACATTCTCTATTTAGATCTGTTCAATTAGCTTTAAGCGAAGTTGAAGGCACTTACGGAATCGCGGTTATCTATGAAAAGGAACCTGATAAAATTATTGCAGCTCGTAAAGGTTCTCCCCTTGTTCTGGGTATAGGTGAAAATGAAAATTTTGTCGCTTCTGATGTTTCTGCAATTATTTCTCACACTAAACAAATTGTTTATCTTGAAGACGGCGAGATTATCCAAGTTTTCAAAGACCACTTTAACGCTAAAACTAGTCTTGATAAGGAAGTTAAAAAGGAAATTCACGAAATTTCCATGACTTTAGACGAAATTGACAAAGGCGGTTTCCCTCATTTTATGCTTAAAGAAATTATGGAGCAACCTGAGTCTGTTCGTAATTCAATGAGGGGTAGAATTCTTTTTGACGAAGGTACTGCAAAACTCGGAGGTCTGGAAAACGTCGCAGACAGACTTGCGGCTTCAAAAAGAATTACTATTTCGGCATGTGGTACTTCATGGCATGCAGGGCTTGTCGGTAAATATATGCTTGAGCAATTCACACGTATTCCTACTGAGGTAGAGTATGCTTCAGAATTTCGCTACCGAAATCCGATTATTGAAAAAGACGATGCAATATTTTTTATCTCTCAAAGCGGTGAAACCGCAGACACTCTCGCCGCTCTTAAAGAGGCTAAACTAAGAGGCGCACTTGTGCTCGGAATCTGTAATGTGGTCGGAAGTTCTATCGCTCGCGAAAGTAACGCCGGCGTTTATACACATGCCGGTCCTGAAATAGGTGTTGCTTCTACTAAAGCGTTCTCTTCTCAGCTTGTTGTACTTGCTTTAATTACTTTGCTAATTGCCCGTAAAAAAACCATGAGTTTGGTTGATGGTAAATCTATTGCCCTCGAATTATCACACATACCGGATAAGATTTCGGAAATATTAAAGCTTAATGATGAAATTGAAAAAATTGCAGAAATATTTAAAGACTCAAAAAACTTTTTATACCTCGGACGCGGCTATAACTTCCCGGTTGCCCTTGAAGGCGCTTTGAAGCTTAAAGAAATTTCTTATATACATGCAGAAGGCTATCCGGCTGCGGAGATGAAACACGGTCCCATCGCCTTGATTGATGAAAATATGCCGGTGGTGTTCATTGCTCCTAAAGATTCTACTTACGACAAAATTATAAGTAACATTCAGGAAATAAAAGCCCGCCGAGGTCGTATTATTGCTATTGCTAGTAAGAACGATAATGAGATCGATAAGCTTGTCGACTATACCATTAAAATTCCCGATACTATTAGAATTCTTATGCCGCTTTTAACCGTAATACCTTTGCAACTCCTTGCTTATCACATCGCAGTTAAAAAAGGTTTAAACGTTGATCAACCAAGAAATTTAGCTAAGAGCGTTACGGTAGAATAAAATTCACGTTTGATAATAAGCTTTATCAAGATTTTAATGTCGATTATTCTTATTTTTGCTTTAATAGTGCTTGACAAAATTGGGTATCATTCCCTTAAATCAATATTTCTAAACAATAGATCGGGGATCTTATGTCTACAAAAAATGTCTTGATCATGGGCGCCGCCGGACGCGACTTCCACAATTTTAATGTCTACTTCCGCGACAATAACGACTATAACGTTGTCGCTTTTACTGCCACCCAAATTCCAAATATCGATGGTAGAATTTACCCGCCCGAACTCGCCGGTAAATTGTACCCAAACGGAATTAAAATTTACGATGAAATAAACCTTACCGGCTTAATTAAAGAGCTTAAAGTTGATGAGGTGGTATTTTCATATTCCGATGTTACTTTTAATTATGTTATGACAAAAGCATCAATTGTTAATGCAGCCGGTGTTTCATTCAAACTTTTAGGCGCTAATGATACAATGATTAAAAGTAGCAAACCTGTTATTTCAATTATTGCAGTTAGAACCGGATGCGGAAAATCCCAGACTTCCCGCAAAATTGTCCAAGTACTCCGCGAAGCAGGGAAAAAGGTTGTTTCAATACGTCACCCCATGCCTTACGGAGATCTTGTAAAACAAAAAGTTCAACGGTATGGCTCATTAGAAGATTTAATTAAATATAAATGCACCATTGAAGAGATGGAAGAATACGAACCCCATATTGTTATGGGCAGCGTTATTTATGCTGGTAGATCGGA
>JAJYSI010000001.1 GCA_021793635.1 Bacteroidota bacterium | reverse complement strand
TTCACTTCCATTAATTATATGCTTGATTTTTTTTACTGTAAATATATTTGCCCAGGATAATCTTTCAGAAGAAAAACAGAATAAAAAAACAAGGCGTTCATTCTTAGAAGAAATAATTGATGGAAGTGAATTTGATTATAAAGGGGAAGTCTTTTCAAATTTATCAGGCGGCAATGGAAATAAAAGCGTCTATTTAGATAATTTTGATTTTATTTTAAACCTCGATTTGAAAAGCAGCCTCGGGTGGGAAGGCGCACGGCTAAAAACCTTTGTTTTAGGAATTCACGGGAAAGATCCGAATGAATATGCCGGTACTGAACAGGGCATCAGCAATATTGCCGCAGCCAGCACTTGGAATCTTTATGAATTCTGGCTTGAACAAAATTTATTCGATGATGATCTATCAATACTCATGGGGCTGTTCGATCTAAATTCCGAATTCGATTCAAGGCAAACCTCAGCTATATTCATAAATCCTTCTCAAGGAATTGGAGCCGAGTATTCGCTTACCGGAGTCAAGGGACCATCAATTTTTCCTAATACGTCTCTTGCGATACGAATAAAATATAGCGTCTTTTCTTCCTTTAATATTAAGGCGGCAGCATTTGATGCGGTGCCGGGGCACCTACTTGATAAACATGATGGTCTTTTACTGACGACAGAATTTAAATATAAGAGCACTTCAGAGGAGCTAAATAAAAATTATTTCAGCTATCTCGTTGGCGGGTGGCTGTATACCGGCAAGTTTGAAAGACTTCTAGATCCCGAGCCTTCCGGTGATCCAATCTACCAAAGAGGAAATTATGGAATTTATTTTTCGGCAGAGAAATTTCTATGGAGTGAAGCCGAAAGCACTAATGAGGGACTATCTGCATTTTTTAGATTAGGTTTTGCCGACAGAAATATAAATAAGGTGGATGAATACATTGGCGCAGGTGTAAATTATACTGGACTGATTCCAGGAAGAAATAAGGATGTTATCGGATTAGCCGCAGCTTCAATACACAACAATGAAAAATACATTGATCAAATGTTTCAGGAAGGAATAGAAGTCTGCGAGTATGAAAATATAGTTGAGTTCACATACCTTTTTAACATATCGCGATGGTTAAAAATGCAGCCGGATTTGCAATACGTTATTGATCCAACATACTGTAGGCGTGAAAACCATTCCTTTCTTGGTGGAATAAGTTTGGAATTATTTTTCAACTGATTTAAAACTCAAGAACACATTTGCGAAGATGAAAATTTCATAAATAGCTTATATCGGACATTCAACTTCATTTCACAATCAGTTTCCCTCTAATCATTCCCATACCGCAATGAAATTCATATTCACCTGCTTTATCAATCTTTAATTCGATAGGAATTGTCTTATTTGTTGTAAGGGTTGCTTGTTTCTGAAAATCCGGGAAGATAACCTGCTCAGAACAAGCCGCTGTTTCTTCGCGATGAAAATTTAGCTTGATCGGTTTGCCCGCCTCAAAAATTAGAACATCCGGAGTGTAACCGCCTTTAACCGTAATGAAAGCTTCTTGAATGCCTGAAGCGGCGGCTTGTATTTTAATTCCTTTTTTCTCAGAGAACCAAAAATACCATGCTACCCAGGCAGATAAACCTAATCCTCCAATTACTACTAAAATTTGATCGAGTGCCATTTTATTGTTTCCTTATTTTATCTTTGGTTTAAAATTTCTAAGTCTGTTTGCATTAGTTACAACGGTAACCGAACTGAACGCCATCGCAGCGGCTGCAATCAAAGGTGAAAGCAATAGTCCGAAAAATGGGAATAATAATCCGGCAGCAATTGGAAGTCCTAATCCATTATAAAAGAATGCGCCGAATAAATTCTCTTTAATGTTTTTCATTGTAGCTTTTGAAAGTTGTATTGCAAGCACAACTCCTTTCAGACTTCCTTTGATGAGCGTAATATCGGACGCTTCAATTGCTACATCAGTTCCGGTGCCGATTGCTAATCCGATATCAGCTTGTGCCAATGCCGGCGCATCGTTTATTCCATCTCCAACCATTGCTACTATCTTACCTTCATTCTGAAGCTTCTGAACATTTAGCGCTTTATCCTCCGGAAGCACTTCGGATAAAACTCTATCAATACCGACTTGCTTTGCAATTGCATTTGCTGTTCTTGCATTATCGCCGGTAATCATTACAACTTCCAGCCCCATTTTCTTAAGTAGTACAATTGCTTCTTTTGAATCCTGTTTTACAGTATCCGCCACAGCAATTATTCCTGCAGCTTTTCCGTCAACAGCAACAAACATAGGCGTCTTGCCTTCGTCGGCTAACCGGATGCTTTTTTCTTCAAGATCATTTAATGCTATATTAAACTTTATCATCATCTTTTTATTGCCTAGAAGAAGCTTCTTCTCATTTACAATTGCCTCAACTCCGTGCCCTGGAATTGCATTAAAATTTTTCGGCTCAAATAATTCAAGCGATTTTTCTTCTGCGGCTTTAACTATTGCTTCAGCTAAAGGATGTTCGGAAGTCTTTTCAATGCTTGCGCTTAATGTTAAAATTGTTTTTTCATCAAAGCCATTTGCCGTTATTAAATCAGTAAGAGAAGGTTTTCCTTCTGTTATAGTGCCGGTTTTATCCAATACAACCGTATTAAGTTTTTGTGCAGTTTCAAGCGCATCGCCGCTTCGTATCAAAATACCGTTCTCGGCACCTTTGCCTATGCCGACCATTAGAGAAATTGGAGTTGCTAAGCCAAGCGCGCACGGGCAGGCAATTACCAGCACGGTTACGAATACGATTAACGCGTAAATAAGCTGGGGAACGGGACCAAATACATACCAGGTTACAAAAGAAAGTATTGCAATTATTATTACACCAGGAACAAAGTAACCCGAGACTTTATCAACAATTTTTTGAATAGGCGCTTTGGAGCTTTGAGCCTGTCCAACCATCTGAATAATTTGAGCAAGCGCAGTATCTTTACCAACCTTTGTTGCTTTAAATTTAAATGAACCAGTCTTGTTAATTGCAGCTCCTATTACCTCATCGCCAATTCGTTTTTCAACTGGAATAGACTCGCCGGTAATCATCGATTCATCAACAGTAGAAGCGCCCTCCACAATTGTGCCGTCAACGGGAATTTTTTCACCGGGTCTTACAATTATTATATCGTCAAGTACAACTTCTTCAACCGGTATATCTTCTTCTTTACCATTTCTTAAAACTCTTGCCGTTTTTGCCTGCAGACCGATAAGCTTTTTTATCGCCTCCGAACTTTTACCTTTTGCACGTATTTCGAGTGCCATTCCCAAAACAACCAAAGCGACAACAACAAAAACTACATCATAAAAAACATCGGCTAATTGAGCAGATGGAAATATTCCCGGAAATAAAGCTGCTATGGTTGAATATATCCATGCAGCGGTTATGCCGGTTGCAATTAATGTGTGCATATTTGCCGAGTGGTTTTTAAATGCAGCCCAGGCTCCGGTATAAAATTGTGAGCCTGACCAGAACATAACAGGCAAAGCAAGCAACCCCATTCCAAACCAAATGTAGCGTAGTAATTCCGTGCCCTTTTGAAATTCAGCAGGCAATCCCCATAGCTTGGGGTAACTAAAAAAAATAACAGGCAAAGAAAGAACAGCCGCAAAAATAAATTTGTGAAGCAGCGTTTTATATTCTTTTTCCCTTGCTAATTCATTTTCATCAACAGGTTCTTCGCTGGCTTTGTTATCTTTTCCAGCAAACGGGACAAGTACTTCTTTGCGTGTTTTTACATTCGAGTCAAAAGTCTTGTAGCCGAGTTTTTCTATAACATTTTTTATCCCGTCAATATTTACGGATGCGGGAATATAATTTATGAAAGCGGAATCGGTTCCCGGATCAACGCTTGCGGATAAAACGCCTGGTAATTTCTTTAATTCATTTTCAATTTTAGTAACACAACTCCCGCAGTACATGCCCCCGATGCCCAATTGCAATTGTGCGTTCCCGGTTTCATAGCCTGCACCGTTTATTGTTTCAATTATTTCCTTCACTTGAACTTTATCTTTTCTAAATTCTACATTAACGTCTGAAGTTGTATAATTTATGTTGGCGGTTTTTACTCCGGGTATTTTTTTAATTTCATCTTCAATTATATTTACACCGGCAGCGTAGTGAAGCGCTGTAATAGGGATTGTTATTTTTTCAATTCCATCTGACGAAATTTTGTAAGTCGCGCCGGTTGTTTGCTTTTCCGAATGTGCAGCACTGTGTTGATGATGTACTTCCGCTGTTGATTCTGATTTTTCTCCGGCTGCCGTGTAACGTTCCGGTTCGGCAGCAAATTTATTCTTGCAATTCTCGGAACAAAATTCGTAGTGTTTATTGTTAAAGTGTACAAAATATTTTGATGGAGATTTTACTTCCATTCCGCAAACAATATCCTTCGCCATTATATTACTCCAGTTATTTTTTTGATATTAAAAATGGGGCTAAGTAAGCCCCATTAAATTTACTTCTTTTCCTTGCCGGCGTTATCCTTTTGTCTCTGGTATTGGAAATACCCGTAGCTGCCTTTCTTAGTACCGGGGTCTACAAAGGAATTATCGCTCTTAACATTACTCATTTTGTCACACATGCCTTGGCATTTCTGCATCATTGCCATCATATTGCCGTGATTCATCATTGTGGAATCTCCGAGATTATGATTCATCATCATTGAGCCGTCTTGATTTCCATTCATCACAGATGAGCCTGAATGATTATGATTCGTCATTGTTGAATCACCCGAAGCACTTCCTAAATTTTTGTTTGTAAGTGCACTTGCCTTTACAATATAGGAAGCAGAGAATAAGAATGCAATTGCAAGGACTAAAATTAACTTTGTCGTTTTCATTTTTTCCTCCGTGGATAAAATTATTTTATGTGAATGTTATTTCCAAATTAGCAGCAGCCGCCATGGCTTTTATGCTGCTTGTGAGTGTCTTCCGAATCACCATGAACATGTCCGTCAGCCGAAGTTCCGTAAGCATTAGCGCCTCCCGCCACCGGCTGGTTTATATAATTTGATTGCTTTCTTCTTCCGAAAGCAAAAGCTGCATAAACAACTGCTAAACCGATTAGAACATATAACAGTGTCATTTTAATTTTCCTTTCAAAATTTTTATTCTTGAAATGGATTAGCCAATAGTATGCCATTTAGAAATGTCGAATAGATTAAATTTTAGCTGTTTATTTATAAGGATATCTTTGAAAGATTTAAATTATTTAAAGGCTTTTAAGAAAATTAAAAATAGAACCCGCCCCATCTGCACACATTTTAAAGGAATGCGCCGACTTTAATACTTAAAATGGAAGCGTCGATCTTGAATAATAATTTTTTCTGAACAATCCTAACGATATTAAAAGCAAAAAAAGTCCTGCTGTAAGAAAAGGTATATGTATATTCAATGCAAAGAGCGCGCCGCCTAAAAAAGCTCCAGAGCTTTTTCCGATATTATCAAAGGAACTTTGAACACCCAGCGCTGCGCCAATATTTTGGGGAACCTGTTTAGTGATTAATGATGATAATGACGGACTTATAGATGATAGCCCGACCGATAAGATTAAAACACTCAAGAGTATAAGATTAAAGTTATCAGCTATTATAAGAGCTAAAATTCCTATCGCAGCCAGTAAAAATCCAACCGGTAATAAAAATTTTTCTCCTTTTTGGGCAATTAAATTTCCTATAAATAATATTTGCGCCAATCCCATTATTCCTCCGCAAATGCTAAATATTATTCCCAATTCAAAAGGTCCATAGTTTAGATTATATTTTGAATGCAGAGAAAATGCCGCCTCAAATATCATTAAAGAATACTGGCTTGCAATAGAAAGGATGAGAAGGAATTTAATCTTTTTAACTAAATTATTTATTTCAAACTTCTTTATTGTAGAACGAAGAACATTCCCATTGTTTGAAGGTTTAGGTAATCTTCTTATTAAAAATAAATTAAAGCCAATTAAAAAAGATAATGCAGTAAAGGGAACAGAGAATTTATTAAAGGTAAAATTCCAGCCTGTCAGTACATTCGGCACATTAATATTAATTAGGAATAAAGCAGCAGCGGGACCAACTGTTACGCCTAAAGAGCTCGCACCGTTAATCCAAGCTAACACCCTGCCCCTGTTTTCTGCATGAGTTAAATCGGAAGCATATGCGCCGGCAACAGGCATTACTGCGGCAGAAAAAATTCCTCCTATTACCCTGGAAACATAAAGCCAGGCAAGATTGTAACTAATTCCAAACAAAAAAATCGATATTGCAGTTCCGGTTAAACCGATAGAAAATAACGGCTTTCTGCCTATCTTATCCGACAATTTTCCCCAAAGAGGCGAAAAAAAAATTTGAACAAATGCAAAAACACCGGTTATCAACCCGACATGAATTGACACAGATTCTCTGTTTAGCTCTCCGGCAGTTGACATGCGCTCTACGAAGAAAGGCAAAACAGGAAGTGTTAATCCAAATCCAACATAAACAAGAAAAATAGAGAGATAAATGTAAAATAGATTTTTATTCATGCTTTAATGTTATTAATTTATGACAGTTTTTATACATTTCATAATTGATGATTAGTGCAATTATCTTTTTACTTTGCGGCAGCTAAACCCGTTCCAACACTTTGAATAAAATCTACAAAATGATTTAACGTAGGATTAATGGGATGAATTAAAATTGAAGGGAATATGCCGAGAAGAATTGCAATTACGAGGAGCGGAACGAGTATGCTAAGCTCCCTTCTATTAACGTCGGGAAGCGATTTCCATTTTTCTGGAAGCTGACCGAAGAATATTTTTTGAAAACCGCCTAGCATGTATGCTGCCGTGAGCACTATTCCTATGGCAGATATTATTGCTATCCAAAAGAAAGATTGAAATGCCCCTAAGTATGAAAGAAGCTCGCTTACAAATTCATTAAGACCGGGCAAACCGATAGCTGCAAAGAAAGCGACTGTTGTAATCCCGGTATAGATGGGCATCTGACCAGCAAGCCCGCCAAACTCATCCATGCCGCGGGTATGCGCACGGTCGTATATAACTCCGACTATCAAGAAAAGCATGGCTGTAACAATTCCATGATTAAACATTTGAAGAACACCGCCTGTTATACCCTGTATGTTTAGCGCAGAAATCCCAAGCAGAACTACACCCATGTGGCTTACACTCGAATAAGCAATCATCTTCTTGAAATCCTTCTGCGCCATTGCACAAAGCGCGCCGTAGATTATATTGATTACTCCCAATACTGCCATCGGGAAAGCATACTTAATCATTATATCCGGAAATATCGGAAAGCTGATTCTTAATAATCCGTAGCCTCCTAACTTCAGCAGGATGCCGGCAAGTATTACGCTTATGGCTGTTGGCGCTTCAACATGAGCATCCGGCAGCCAGGTGTGAAAAGGAAATACGGGCACCTTTATAGCAAAGCCAATGAACAACGCAATGAAGGCAACGGACCTCCAGTATGTTCCGATTCCGGCAAGTAATGAATCCGGTATATAATTTTTAGGATCCATCATTGCAAGCATGTTAAAGGTGTGCATTGTTTGTCCGGTAACCGGATCGATTAGCTTAACGCTGGAATACAATCCTATTATTACAAGTAAAATAAGCGCCGAGCCGAGTAAAGTATAAATGAAAAACTTTATGGCTGCATATTCTCTTCTTGGACCTCCCCAGATGCCGATTAGGAAATACATTGGAAGAAGCGTTAACTCCCAGAAAAGGTAAAACAAGAAAAAATCCAATGCAACAAAAACACCCATCATTCCCGTATCAAGCATTAAGTAAAGGGCAAAGTATCCTTTCAGCGATTTGTTTACATTCCACGAAGCTATTACTCCGACTAAAGAAATAATTGACGTAAGCATTATCATCGGCAAGCTAAGCCCGTCTATTCCAAGGAAATAATCTATTGCAACATGACCGACCCAAGTCATTCCCTGCAAATCGATCCACCTGCTTTTCTCGATGAATTGAAACCCGCTTGGATTATTTATTCCTGTGAGTGCCGGTTTGAAATTTATCCATATTAATGCTGCAACAAGAAGTTGAAGAGTTGTTGTAATAAGCGCCGTCCACTTTACTGCGCTTGCATTACCTCTTGGCATCAACATTACTGCAATCATTCCGGTGAGCGGTAGAAATGTTATCCAGGTCAGATAACCAATTCCCAAGAATTCATATTGCATTATTGCTCCTAAAATTTTGTTGTTGAAAAAGATTACCTGATGTATTGTTTGAGTTCGATAAGTTTATTTCCTAAAAACGAAAAACATTATAATACCTACTACAGCTATAAACAAGAAAAATAATAAATGACTTATTGGAGTTTTATTTACCCACAGGATGATTAAGATTATTATAGGAATTATTACTGCGAAAAAATCCCAGATCTTTCTTCCGCTCTTAAATTTAGCATTCATATTATTTACTACTCATGTTATGTTCCATTTTATCGGGGGAATATTGGAGAAATGGAGTATTGGAATATTTGTATTTACTCCACTACTCCATCCAATCATTCCGTGTATTGTGTTACATGAATTATTTAGTATGGTTATCTTTCTAAACATACGGGCAGTAAATTCCCAGCGATTGATAGAATGAATGCGGCAAAGGAATCAGAATTAAGAATAAAATTATAAACGCAAATAAGCCGAGCGCAGTTCTTTTATTATCAAGTTTCGAAATGTCATTCAACGGCGGCTCGCTTTTTATTCCCGCTAAGAAGAAAATAATAATCGCCCACGTAATCAGTCCGCTCCAAACAAATAGACCGAGCAGCAGCAATGCGAACATAGCAACCACGCCAATTGTATGCGCATTCTTTCCTCCGAACAATGCATGGGCAACATGCCCGCCATCCAACTGCCCGACTGGAACAAGGTTTAGCCCCGTTACAAGCAAGCCAAGCCAGCCTGCAAAAGCTAATGGGCTTAACAGCAGTGTATGCCCGGCAAGGAGTTCTTGTCCTAAAGTAAGCTTAGCTATGAACGCAAACAAAATTGAAGACCCAATATCTGCGCCGCTTTGCATTACCGATTGATTTGTTAAAGGAATAATTGTTGAACTTTGAATGCCGATAATTAATGCAGGGATTGCAATTACAATGCCCGCTAAAGGTCCTGCAATGCCAACATCGAAAAGAGATTTTCTATTCTCTGCAACTGATTTCATCTGTATAAAAGCGCCGAAGGTGCCGAGAGCAAACGGAACAGGGATAAAATATGGCAGAGTAACTTTTATTCCATGCTTCCGTGCAGCAAAATAATGCCCCAGCTCGTGCACGCCTAAAATTAATAACAGCGGAATCGAATATGAAAGTCCGGCTGAAAATTTATCAGGCTCCTTAAGTAAGTTTATTCCAACTTGAGCGGCGCCAGCCCACGTAGTAGTAAGAAACGTAAGGATGAACAATAAAGCATTTATCCATGTTTTTTGTTTTGATACTGAGGTTGTTTTTGGTTTGTCCGGTGTAACTATTATAAAATTTCTTCCTGCATCATCTTCTTGAAGCAAAGCCTTTGTACCGGAACTTTTTAATTCTTCATTTAATCTTTTATATGCGCTGTCTGCATCAATTAAAAATTTTCCCTCATAAACTAAATCGCCTTCGGATTTATAAGCCTGGTCGGTCTGAAAAATTCCGTACAAATAATTTGGAACAGCTATATTTTTTTCTTCAAATTCATTTTGGTGATGGAGCGCTTCTTTATCCGATTCTTCAACGTCGGATACCGGGCGACCGTGAGAAGCGCCCATCATATAATACATGGCTATAAAGCAGATTGCAATGAATAAAAAGAAAAATATTGGGCTAATTGTAACACCGTTTGACATCAGTATAAAGAAAATAAATATAGGAAGGATACATACAAGCACCATTAATAAAGTATGCTGGAAATCGTGTTTATCTTTCATTTCATTTCTCCGTTTGAATTAGTTCGTGGGATTTTGCTTATGATTAAAAATATTGTCCCCGGAATCAGTCCAAATAGAAGCCCGTCAAGGAATGCAAATATAAAGCCTGAAAACACGGTATCTAACTGCGCGTTAAAAATTCTTGCGATAAAGAAAATAAAATTATTATTGAACATGGCAGTCATTTGATGAAATGCCGCAAGGAATAAATAAATGATTCCCCAGGCAATACCATATAACATGCTTACACCAAATAAGATTAAACTATTCATGGAGAATGTTACCGATTTCTTTTTAGAAATATTAATGATGATGCTGGTGTTCATCTTCTTATTCAATTTTTGGCTTTCATTCTAGCTCTGGTTATCTCTTGAAACAAAAATCTGGTCGCCTTTAATATTAACTTTAAATTGCGTTAAAGGTCTTGGCGGAGGTCCGGCAATATTAATTCCCCTAAGATCATAATGACCATTATGGCAAGCACACCAGATATGTTCAAGGTCCTCACGGTATTGAACAGTGCAGCCTAAATGTGTACATATTGCGGTAAATGCTCTCAGTTCGCCCCCCGGCGTATTTATTAGAATTCCAGGCTTATCGCCGAATCGAAAAATCTTGCCGCTGTTTGGTTTTAATTCTCCAACTTTGCCGGCAATAACTGAGTTGACTATCGGTTCTGACGATTTTGGTGGAATTAAATATTTAATAACTGGATAAGCAATGGAAAATAAAAACGCAGATAAGCTACCGCCAAGCAAATATTTTAAAAACCCCCGCCTTGATTTATCATATTTATTATTCTTTTCCACTTGCTCGCTTTTCAATGATGATGTATATGCTGATCCTTTTCTGCTTGTTCAGATGGTTGACTCTCATCTTTATGGGAGCCGTGTGAATGCCCGCCGCCGCAGCCACCCATGCCGCCACCGTGCCCCCTGTGCATAAAAAACATTATAGCTGCGAAAATTATTATATAAATTAATGTAGCCGTCATCTTCTTATCTCCTTACTTTACTTTCGGGATTTATTTTCACTTTAATTGGCTGCAGGTTTCTTATTACCAAAATTCCTTTTATAAAAAAAGCCTCAGTAAACAAGCTTAGTCCAAGTATTAAAATTTCATTCAGCATTTTATCGTCTCATTTCTAATTTTATTTTAAACGAACCAAAAGAAGTGCCAGTTAAAAAGAGTATTTTTAGCACATAATAATGTCCTTCTTTTATAAAGAATTTAAGAATCTTAAAAATTTTTAAGAATGTTTATAATGAGCTACTTTATTCTGTACCATAAAATATGTTCATATAAGCTTGACCAAAGCATTCCGAAAGAAAAGGCAAACAGAAGTTCTTCAAGGGGAATGCCGAGGAAAAGAATTCCGGTTAACGCTTTTAAATTCCATACATGAACTACATAATCGGGAAAGACAGCAAGCAGGCTGATAAAGAAAACAAAATAATAGATTAAGAATAATAATCCGCCAATCCATATTTTCCACTTCAAATCCGGTCTGCAATACAAGGTTAGTAATGCACCGGCAAACATTGCAATTACTCCGCAATAAATATGGTTCAGATTTGTAAAAACGGCAAGCAGAAGAAAAATTGGAATAGGCGAGGTTAAGATGTAAATATGAAACTTGTGGCGGCTATGCTTCATTTCAGAAGTATCCATAATGGTAACATTCTTTTTATAGATGAACCTGTATAAAACTGAACCGGTTCCGCCGATGGCAAATGTAAAGATTAAGCTTTCGATATCAAAGCCGGTTCGCTGCGCTAAATTGAACAGAGTCGGCGGATTCCAATATGCGGGAACAAACAACGGCTCCGTAAGACCTAATAGCATTGTAGCAAGACTAATAGACATCATTTCTTTTCTAAAAGATGGTTCCAACAAATAAAGTATAAACCAGAACATCAAAAAGAACAAAGACCAGACTAACCAGATATAGTGCATGATTTTTATCTTCCACCAATAGAGTGATGATGATTTACCATTTCATTATATTTATTTCATTTACGTTTACGGTTAACTTGTTTCTGAAAATTGAAATTATAATTGCCAGCCCAACAGCGGATTCTGCAGCAGCAACTGCGATAACAAAAAACACAAATATTTGTCCGACCGGGTTATCAAGAAAAGCTGAAAAAGCAACAAGCGTAAGATTAGCTCCGTTCATCATCAACTCAATGCACATAAAAACCATTATAGCATTCCGTTTTGTTAGGACTCCCACGACTCCTATTGTAAAAAGAATTGCGCTTAATATTAAGTAAAAGCTAAGAGGCATCATAACTCCTATAATTTTTAATCTAACTTTTTCTTTGCTAAGATGAGAGCGCCGATAATTGCTGCAAGCAGCAGAAACGACACGGCTTCAAACGGCAATAGATAGCTTGTGTATAGAGCTTGCCCGATAGATTCGACCGTCCCTAATTGCATAGCGTGCATTGGCACTGAAGAAACTTTACCGCTTGCAGAAGAGACAATTAAAATTATCATTTCAGTAAGGAAACCAACGCCAATTGCAATAGCAAGCAGCACGTTAAATTTCGATTTATTAGCCAAATGTGTTGTATCTCTAACATTTAAAAGCATTATAACAAAAAGGAACAACACCATAATCCCACCGGCATAGACAAGTATCTGCAGCACGGCCATAAACTGCGCATTGAGTGTAAGGTATAATATTGCAAGGCAAATAAAATTTAAAATCATACTCAAAACGCTCATAACCATGTTTCGCGATACAACCATGTAGATAGCAGAAGCAACAGCCGCCGCTCCAACAGCCAATTCAAAAATTTGTTCAAGACTCATTTGAATTCTTTCCTCATTGCATACTATGATGCAATAAATTTGCTATTCCAAAATTCCATTACTCCATTATTCCAAGCGATGCTTAAGATAAGTGATGACTATTTTATTCCGATGCATCCCGTGAGGCGGGATTTCAATTCTTTTAAGGCGCATGCTTGCCGTGCCTGCACCAAACGCAGTCGCAATTTTTGTGCATACACTGCTTGTCTATTAATCTTGTTTTGTACCATCTTTTTGCAATCCTATAGGCTATCCTTTTATGCATCGAAGTATTGTAATGATTTCTTAATGCTGGAATAACGTCATCTAACTTTACCATCACATTAAACATAATTAAATATCCGGCATTATATAAATGGGAGAAGAGCCATCTGTTTGCTAAAGATGTTTTAAATTTGGGAAATAAGTTTGTTCTGCAAAGCTCGGTATAATCTTGATTGTTCATTATACCTTGTGCCGCATAATAGCCCGAAAGCATAGCGTACTTAATTCCGAATCCCCAGAGCGCATCCTGGAAGCCTGCATTCTCGCCGATGTAAAGTAAGTTATTCTTTGCAATTATGGGCTCGTTAAAGAAATTTGCAAAGCCGCCAAATTCCTTCGCATCGTTAATATCAATTTCAGTAGAAGAATTTAGAACTTCAAGCGCCCTTTCAAAGTACATTCTTTCATTTTTAAAATCTTCAAACATGCAGGTTGCAAAAGTTGCTTTGCCGTTATTTACTAAAAGATAAGCGTAAGCTTTCGGTGCAATCCTGTTATTTACAAAACCGAGGCAAATATTTTTATGTGAAGTTTTAAAGACTATTCCTTTTGCTATCGCATCCGCTGCTTTGGGACCGGTTCCCACAATAGCTAAATCATCTTTTATTATTTCAAGCTTTTGTTTCCATAAAATGTTAACGCCGGTTTCTTCAGCCTGTCTTTTCAATCCCTGGTCTAAAGAATTATTATCCGTTCCTCTTTCTATAAGATAAAAAAGCGGGCGTGATGTTTTGACTTTAACTTTTTTTCTATTTGGACCAATAAAGCGGCAGTCTTCACCGGAATAAGGATGACATAGAAAATTAATTTTGATGCCGATCCGGTTTAGAATGCTTAAGGTATCCTCGTAATCCGACCAATTCTCCAGCCCTTGAAAGTCACCGTTAAATCTTAATCCTGGCTTATCGTTCTGTTCGTACAAATTTACTTCGTATCCGTTTTGGGCAAGATTTATAGCGGCGGTTAATCCTCCCGGACCGGCACCAACAATCGTTACAGCCTTTTTACTGCTCATTAAAATCAATTGTGATGATGTTCGTGTCCATGGCTTTTATCGTCATCCTTTTTAACGTACTTATTGGGGTCAAGTAAAAATTTTGTTTTACAAGATTCCGAGCAGAAGTGATATTCTGTATTGTTATAAACAAGTGTTACTGATTTGGAAACATCTTTTATTTCCATTCCGCAAACCGGGTCGTGTATCATTGTAGTATCCTTTCATTTTGTTTTGAAGTGTTTTGTCAAAATTATTTCTATTCAATTAAGGATGATGATGCGGGTTTTTAATCTTGTCATCTTTCTTAACATACTTCTCGGGATTCTGTTCGAATTGAATTTTGCATAAATCGCTGCAGAAAAAATATGTTTTACCTTGATAAATATAAGCGGGAGCTTTAATTGTGTCTTTTATTTCCATACCGCAAACTGGGTCGTGTGTCTTATCCTTATTTAACATTTTAAATTTCCTTTCATTTTCATTACTTCGTCTCAAAGTGCATGCCAAAATAAAAGTTTGATTTTTAGAACAGAATACAGCCTAAGGTTTTAATTCTACTTAAATAATTTAATTATTCTTTAAGATATTTAAATACTTATAAAATGACTATTACAAAATTCTAAATCTTCCTTCTAAGAAATCATTCGGATTGTTAGGGTCGTAATGACCCTCTTCCTTATCCGCATAGGCGGAAGGATTGTTATCGAAGACCTTCTTACATGTTTTGCAGCAAAAATAATATTTTGCATTCTTATAAACACTCATTCCTTTTGCTTCTTCAAATCTTATCATCTCGCCGCAAACCGGGTCGCGCTCAAATTCAATCCGTTTTACAATAGTAATGGAATTTTCTTCAGTAATTATAATATTAGTTTCCATATATTCCTCCGGCTAATTTACTTCTTCGCTCAAATATTTTTCCGGTTCTTTTAAAAATTTGGTTTTGCATTCCATACTGCAGAAATAATATTTTTTATCACCATCCCTTACCATAGCCCCTGCATATTTTGGCTCTTTAATTGCTTTGCCGCAAACCGGGTCTCTTAATCTTACTGACCGAGAAGCAGGTGATTTCATTTGCTCAAACGAAAAGATTTCGCGGAGTTTATTCCGGTTCCAAATGGTTTCAGAGTTTAACATTTTAACCTTCCTATTCTTTATGTATTATTATTCGAAGATAGCTTGGACTGCTGTATAACCTGCCGCCACTGTCCTTTTACCGGAATAAACATAGGCACATGCCGCTTGTATTCTAAATATTCTTCTCCAAACTGCTTTATCACTTTCTGCTCTTCCTTGCGCGCAAGTAGAGTATATGCCAGTACGATAATTGGGAAAAGACCAACAGAGAACAGCGTGGGCCAATGTACAACGCCTTCTCCAAAAAGCGCAAGGAAGAGTCCCGAATATTGCGGATGCCGGACAAAGCTGTATAACCCATCGGTTGCAAGCCGGTTTTCTTGATGGGCTTTGTAAAGTTCACGCCAGCCTTGAAGAAAAATTCCAAAGCCAACAAAAAGAAGCACGTAACCAACTATCATCGAGATCATCATGCCGGTATCGCCAATGCCCAGCAGAGTGGACCAGAGATTTGCATTAAGGTAGCTTCGATCTAATCCAAAGAACCGGACAAGCAAATAGATTGTAAGCGGGAATCCATACATCTCTGCATACAATGCAATGATGAACGCTTGAATTAGCCCTGCCCCGGCCCATTCACGCCATGTCTTAGGCGCAAGATATTTGTATAGCAGCCATGATGCAACTACAATCATAATTATAGCAACAGCCCAGGCGCCCGAATGTGCAATAGTTCTTTCCATTTTATAATTCCTTTCAATTTTTTTATTTAAATATGTAACATAATTTCGATGCCGTTTTCTATTCCATTATTCCATTTCTCCAAAATTCATCCAAATGAGTCCTTCGGACAAAGGTTGCGCAACATTTAGTAATTATGAATCTCCATGATTCATTTCTTTACAATTACATTTATCAGGCTTATGCAAGCTGTAATTCATCTCAAAACGAACACCTGATATAAATGTTTCCGGTTCAGCGTCAAACATTTCCTTGCACTTACTGCAGCAAAAGTAATATGTCTTGCCTCTGTACTTGCTTTTCAAATCGTCATACTCTTTAATCAAGTACATTCCGCAAACAACGTCCTGTACCATTTGAATTCTCTCTTTCATATTTTTTTAATTATCAGAAAGCAAAATAGCTGCCAGAAGGAAAACCTTTATTTTTAAAGGAAAAGCAAGTATTGTGTTCTTTTATTTTTAAAGAATTTAATTTTTATTAAATATTTTTAATGAGAGTTGCTCATGAAACTGCTATAGAATTTTTAGCGCTTGCGCCAGCAAAGTATAATTATTATTTTATTTTCAAGATTAGGAGAAAGCAATGACTACTGCAAGTGAAAACTTAGTAGAAAGAAAGGTTACATACACTTTAGAGTATGAAGGCAAGTTTTATATTATTGAGAACGTTCCCGCTCTTGTAAATGAAGAGACCCCGAGCAATATTTTGAACCTCAAATTGTTGAGAAGCTGCAAAAAACTTTTTTATCTAAACGGAAACCAACGCGTACTATTAATACTCCGGTTTATGACTTCAATAAATAAAAGCATAAAACCGGAACGTTTGTTACCTGCTAATTGACAAATTCTTTTTCACCTCTCTTGAAAATAAAACCAGTAGCACAGTTATCAAATAAATTACTATCGCAGCCGAAATAATTACTTCGTATCCCCATAATGTTGCAAATATAACAACCGCAATCGAACCGATAAAATATCCTATTCCGGATATGCCCAGCAATGTTGCAATTCCGTTCTTATCGTTGAATTGAGAAACGTAAGATAGAATTACCGGAAAAGGAATGCTGATAAATATTGCAGGAAGCAGAACGATTAGAAAGAGTAATCCATTTGTCGTAACGTTAGCTGCCGACGGCAAAACTAAAAATACTTCAACGCCTGTTATTAAAATTACAAGCAAGAGAGTAATCTGTAATACCTTCAAAGACGGCTTGAATAACTTTGTTAAAATGCTGCCAATTCCGCTTCCCAAAAGAAATCCGAACAATAGAATTGTGAAAGATTTTAACGGGCTGCTCAAATTCAAATTTAATTTCTGAAATATAAAAGCTTGAATAAGTATGTCCGAGATATTTATTAATAGAACGACAAGCGCCGCATAATTGAACATCCGGCCGTAACTGCCGTCTTTATTATTCTCAGTAAATTTTACAAACCATTTTTTCCAGAACGCCCAAACAGTAAATACCGCGGTTAAAATCAAAACTATTAGTAAAGAAATAAGATTATCCGGAAGTCCTAATTCATAATTAAAAAAGTAGGGCGAGTCATCATACACCGGGTGAAAATTAACAGAAGCATTTTCTGAGAACTGATGGAAATTATATTTCCCTTGCGAAACATCTACTAAAATTTGGTTGAACATTGTTAAAGTATAAGTTTCTCCGTTTGAAAGAGTTGTATCTATGCTTATCTGCTTTACAAAAGGAAAGAACATAATTCCTCTATCGAAGCCAAGATAATGCGCCAGCACATGCCTCGGCTGAATTTCGGCGGGAGTGAACGGCTCTTTTTTTATTACAACAACCGGCATCATACCATCGGATATTACATATATGTGCTTCAATGCTTCTTCCTGTGTAATACCCCGGCTCTCCATCAACGCCAGATAATTGCTCGTCATTTTAAAAACCTCTTCCTCATTGTGAAGCGTAAAAATTATTCTTCCATTATTTGTTAGCACATTAAGATAATCTTTCAACGCTTCAACAGTAAAAAGATAATCTTCGGTCAAGTTTAAATAGTTGGCAGACCTTATTCCCTTTGTAACCGGAATTGTTAAGAATATTATATTAAATTTGCTCTTCGTTGTTCTTACAAAGTTTCTTCCTTCCTGCACTTTCACATCGATATTAGATTTGCTTGTAAAAGTTTCGGGATTATACTTCCTCATCAATTGAACAAAGGAAGGATTTACTTCCACTGCTTTTATAAATTTAGCTCTGCCGAAGTAAGCTGCGGCTATATCTATACCGCCGCCGGGACCAATGATTAAAACAGAATTTTTTTCGTTTTCTTTTAAGAAATTAAACGGGAAGAAAGCGCCGAAGTGCATCAAGGTATGCTTCAGTTTAAGCGTGTCTTTTTCCAATTTGGAAATGTCGACAACTTCAGTACCAGCAGCGCCGTCAATAAACATAGACCTTGACGTTGTTCCATCGGGATATGTAAATCGCACAAGGTCGGTTCTGCCGAACGAGCTCCACCGGCTGGCAATTTCTTTCGTCTTTACGTAAGGATTGCTTTCTAATCTTACCAGATCTTTATCCGGGTTTTTTACTATCTTAAAATCAAAATCATAATTCTGCAGAACCGCAATCGCCAGTAAAATAGCAGCGGCTGCGTTTACACCTATAAAGATTTTATTAATTTTTTGATTGAGAAAGCCCGCTGTAATCGAAGCCGCTATTAGAAAAATTAAAACAATTCCGAATAGATTTATTAAGTTGAACGAGTTTAGAAGATAATAAGAAGCTAAAGCAGCCGATGCGCCCCCGAGTAAATCAAAGCCGTAAACAAGTCCGCTGTTAAAGCCCTTCCCGGCATCGCCCGAGCAAGTAATTTGGAAGATGTACCCGGATATAATTCCAATCGTTATAAAAGGAATGATTGAAAAAATTATAAAAATAATTAATCCGAGTGAGCCCGCGCTGAACAAATCCGAACGCGGTATAAAGATTAATAATAACACGCTGATGATGAAGGAAATAGTCACCAGTACAAGGTAGGATGCAAGCTTTGAATAAACCTTTTCAAGCTTCCGGGCGTAAAATATTTGTCCTACCGATAATCCTAAAAGCGAAAAGGCAATTATTATAAAAATAAAATGATACGTTAAGATATATGAAAAATAGCGGGATAAAGAAATTTCAAATAGGATTACGGAGAAGGATAAAAAATAAATGGTTATAAGCGGTAAAATTATTTTTTTCATGGCGCATCTCGGTTTAGTTTAAAATTATCATTGCAAAAATTTAGCTCTGCTTTGTGGTTATTTTATCGAAGAAGTGATACACAAGCATAAAGAAGTAACCCAAAATCCACCCCCATAAAAATGCAGCGGCTATTCCTCCTAAAGCTGTAAATGCGTTTAAGTAATTAAAGAAAGGGATAAACGGCTTGAAATAAGCAAGCCTGTTTTCGTTAGAACAAATCAATTTAATTAACGCTAACAGGAAAACTATTACTGCAAAGGCTCCGGCTGCTATTCCAAAATATTTCTCATCATATTTCTTGCCGGCATAATATGATTTCGTTTCACTTGACTTCTCAAGCTTATTATCCGATGCATCCGCTTGAGGAAGAGTATTCGCTTCCAATTTCTTTAACTCTGATTTTTCATAGTTGTTAATTGTTTTGGAAAAGATAAAAGCAGTATAAGCACTGTAGATTAAAATATCTAAAAGTCCGAGTAGGTAGTTGGGAAATGTTAAGCCGGTAAATCCGGGTAGCAATATTTTCCAGAGAGCCAGCATTTTATATCCGTCGGGCACAAATAAATCGTAAAGCAAGCAAAGAGTAAAAAGTATTGAAATATAAACAGCGAAAGTTATAAACAGAGTTTTAAACCTTACAATAATCGGCTTTATTTCTATCTTGTGTTCGCTTACTTTTTTCTTAGCCAAGAAATTATATAATGGAACTATTATGAAGCCGATTAAATAAGAGCCGAATGAAACCTCCAACAAACCGATCACAATACTTAATGAATCTAAGCCGCTGAACCACGGCAATATTATCTCCCATATTTTATGCATGTGCCAGTATCCCTGGATGCCAAAGCTTGAAAGAATAAGCTCTACACCGATGCACACCAGGTATAAAGTAGTGAATATAAAAAACAACGCGCTCGCAATAGGGTAAGGTTCAAGTTTTTTCATTTTTAAACTCCTGCATAATAATATTTATTAAATTATCCTACTCATGATTTCTCTTTGTCTCAAGTACTCCTTCGGAGGAGTAATGGAGAAGTTCGGTCTATTCTCAGCCGTAGGCTAATCTGCCTTTGGAAGACATTATTCCATTTCTCTATTACTCCAAAGGTTACATAAATGTTATTAATTCTAAATTGTTAAACATTAATCTCCTTATATCTTTCAACATATTTCTTAGGGTCCTGCATAAAATCCGACTGACACCTGGGGCAGCAGAGATAGTAAACTCCATTTTCAAATTTTACTTTAGCGTATGCTTTGTTTTTATTCATTCTTCTCATGCACACCGGATCCCTTAGAATGTTGTTTCTTGTCGATTTCATTTTTTACAGTCCATTTTAATTTTTAAATCCTTATTTTTAATCTGTTTCTTTTAATATGTGCCAAACAACATGCCACTGTTGATATTCTCTTTTCGATGTAATTTTGCAGGGCAGATTATTTTGTAGATTTAAATAAATTAAAAATCTTTAAATTATTTAAAACTGAAATTGAATAATTACATAAACGTGAAGAAATTCTTAAAGGTATAGAATTTGTCATGAAATCTCTTATGACATTAGACATTACACAGTTATTATTCCTTCTCGCTACTTTTTTAAGCGCCGTGGGATTGATTTATATTATTTATTCCAGGTCCGGAAGAGATAAGCAAAGCCAGCTTTTTATTCTTATTCTGATTTTGATTATCGGCTATTTAATTTCTCACAGCGTTCATTTCTTGTTGATGAACTCGGAGAATGTTACAATACTTGATATCTCATGCCATTCTTTATTGCTGCTTATTATTGTTACGATTACATTCTTCAGTTGGAATTTTCCGCATCCGCAAAAGATGGGTTTAACGAAAAGTCTTTCCATCTTAATTCCCGCAGCAATAGTATTTATTTTTTTGTGGACCGGAAACCTAATACATGCCTCCCACATGCACGGAAGTATGTTTGAAGCGCATTTCGCTCCTCTGTATCCCGTGTATTTAATTTTTTATACTTTGCTTATCGCCGTAAATTTTTATTGGCTCGTCAAAAAATACTACAATGAGAAGGATGAGCTTCTGCGGAAGCAAATTATAATGCTTACGCTCGGTTTAATTATCACCAATTTAATCTCATTTATTTTTGGTTTGTTTCTGCCTTGGTACCTTGGCTTCTATTTCTTAGTGGAAATGAGCCCGGTTGCTTTTCTTATCGGTGTAATACTTTTTATTACTGTTGCAATTAGTAAATTTGATATGTTTCCGGCATCGCTCGGAAGGCTGCACAATTTCAGCATTAAGAAGAAAATTATTTTAAGCTCGCTTATTCTTGTGCCGATTATAATTCTTCTAATTCAAATTCCGCTAATTAAAATAATTTTTAATATTAAATCCAACAATGAGCTGATGCGTTATTTTTTGCTCAGCGTTTTTGGCGGATTAATTGTAAGCGTCAGCATAGCGTTTGTAATAATTAAGATAATATCAAATCCGCTAAACAAGCTAAAATCAAAAGCGCATGAAATTGAAAAAGGCAATTACGGTATAAAGTTAAACCTTAACACTAATGACGAGATTGGCGAACTAACTAAAGCATTTAACAATATGTCCGAGACGCTAAAAAATAACACCGAAGAATTAATTAAGAGAGAAAAACTTTCGGCGCTTGGTAAAATGGCGGCTGTACTTGCGCACGAAATTAAAACCCCGCTTACTTCAATTAAAATGAATGCCGATATTATTGCCGAAACTCTTGTCCTTAATGATGATGATAAAGAAAATATTGAAATAATGAAAACCGAAATCAACCGCTTAAATAATCTTGTAAAAGATGTTCTCCAGTTTTCACGTCTAATGGAATTGAATTTTTCTGAAGTTAAACTAAAAGATTTAATAAATAATGTCCAGAGTCAACTAAGCAAAAAGCTGAATGATAAAAATATAATCCTTGTTAATAATACCGAAAATGTTTGTCTCGTAGCCGATACAGACAAGTTAAGACAAGTATTCATCAATCTCATTGATAATTCCATTGAAGCTGTAGACCAAAACGGAATTATAGAAATTTCTTCATGCAGTGAAAAAGAAAATAACTCAATTTCAATTTTGGTTAAAGATAACGGAAGCGGCATCGATCCGGAGCTTAATATATTCGAACCTTTCTTCACTACGAAAGCTTCCGGCACCGGCTTGGGACTTTCCATCTCTCAAAAAATCATTGAACAACACAGCGGCTCTTTTAATCTCGTAGCGTCAAAAAAAGGCGAAACCGTTTTCGAAATAAAGTTGCCCTTGAAACAAAAGCACGCAGAAGAAAGAATTTAAATCGAATGCTTATCAACATTTGGCTGTAATGAAAGTAAAAAAATATAATGGAAAAAATATTAGTAATCGACGACGACCAATCAATCAGAAAAACTTTATCAGGTTATCTTAAAAAACAAAACTATGAAGTGCTGTCCGCAGAGAATGGTCTTAAAGGAATTGAAATTGTAAAGAATGAACTTCCCGACCTTGTTATAACCGATATAAGAATGCCCGGCGCTGACGGTTTTGAAGTCCTTAAGAATGTTAAAGAAATTGACCCGCACATACACGTAATAATTATTACTGCTTTCGATGATATGCAAACCACTGTTAAAGCAATGCAGCAAGGCGCCTATGACTATATTGAAAAGCCCCTGGAAATTGATAACTTAAAAATTACAATCCAAAGAGCTTTGGAAAATAAAAAGCTAAGCGACCAGCTAAATACTTTTGTAAACCAGAAGACTGAAGAATATTTAGTTGAAAATACTTTGATTGGCAAAACGCCGCAGATGCGTCAAGTATATAAAAAGATTGGGCAGGTTTCATCGAGCCGTGTTACTGTTTTAATTGAAGGAGAAAGCGGAACCGGGAAAGAATTGGTTGCTCGCGCAATTCATTACAGCGGCGTTACAAAGGCTCATCCGTTTGTTGCTGTAAATTGTACCGCACTAACAGAATCACTTTTGGAGAGTGAACTTTTTGGTCACGTTAAAGGGGCTTTCACTGGCTCTATCAGAGATAAAAAAGGTAAATTTGAGCTTGCGGGCGAAGGAACAATATTTTTAGATGAGATTTCCGAAATCTCTCCAAATCTCCAGGTAAAGCTTTTGCGGATTCTCCAGCAAAAAGAATTTGAGAAAGTCGGCGGCGAAGCTTTAATTCCGATGCAAGCCCGTGTAATTGCAGCTACAAATAAAAATTTAACCGGACTTGTAAAAGAAGGAAAGTTTCGAGAGGATTTATATTTTAGACTTAAAGTTTTTTCCATAGATATCCCGCCGCTTAGAGAAAGAATAGAAGATATACCCTTTCTTGTTAACCACTTTTTAAATAAGATAAACCTTGAACTTCACAAGAATGTCAATAAAATTCCTGAAGAAGTAATGGTTATACTTAAGAACAATTACTGGGTTGGCAATGTCAGAGAGTTAGAAAATACACTAATGCAGGCGGTTGTTCTTTCATCTGATGATGTTTTGCTGAAAGAAAATGTTCTTCTTAGAAAATCAGAGCAGCTTTCCTCTATACCGGAAGATTATCAAAGCATAAAACCCGAATTTATTTCTCTGGACGAATTAGAAAAAAGGCACATCAAAAATATTTTGGAAGCGTTGAAATGGGATAAAAATAAAGCTCATAAAATTTTGGGAATTTCTTTACCTACATTATACAGCAAGATTGAGCATTACAAGCTTTCGCCGTTTGACGAAAAAGCGCATTGAATTTTAAATTATTTAAAAATAATTAAACTTCTTAAAAGTTTAGTCATTCAAAAAATTAAAAACCTTTTATTATTTACTAAATTGGAACTGCCCATTCTGGCATAAAAATATCACTATACTGGCTGCGGATAATATCTAATTGTAATGCCAATAACAATGTTACTATTAAAAATATTATAAATTAATATTTACTCGTACGGTAATTAAAAAACTACGTCAGTGTTGGTAAACTTTTTTTATTCTGAAAGGATAGATATGAAAACCCTAATTATCTCCACTCTTCTTGTTTGTGCTTTTTCATTTGGAATATTTGCAGCAAGCAGCAGATTTATAAAGGAAGACACAGCATCTCAATCTTCATTTGAGTATCTGCTTTCTTTATATTATAATATCAAAGATGCTCTTGTGAATTCCGATGCCTCTGCTGCATCTTCAAAAGCCGGCGAGCTTGTAAACGCAATTCAAAAAATTGATATGAAATCTTTGACTGCAACTGAACACAAGACTTTTATGCCGCTGCAAGACAAGCTGACCACCGGTGCAAAAGATATTTCGCAAAGCAAAGACCTCGCGAAACAGAGGATCTCCTTTGCATCATTATCTGATTATATGTATTCCCTGGCTAAGGAAATAAAATTATCAGAGCAGCCTATTTACCGGGATTACTGCCCGATGAAAAAGAAATACTGGCTGAGCAGCGAATCGAACATTAAAAATCCTTATTACGGAAAAGCTATGCCGACTTGCGGAAATGTAACCGAGACTCTTAAATAATGAATAAAATTCTATTAGCTGTACTTATCGCCTTATCATATTCATTTTCTTTTGCACAGCAGTTAAATAAAAACAAACTGTACACAACAATTGCAAATGACACAACCTTTAATTCTTATGTACCGGATGCTAAGCCCCAGGCTGTCCGTTATGATTTATATGTCAGAGATACTACAGTAAATTTCACCGGTGAGGAAGCCAATGCAATTTCAATCAATGGTTCTGTTCCGGGTCCAACTCTATACTTTACTGAAGGCGATACTGCTGAAATTTATGTTCACAATGAAATGGACAAACCGACAACCATTCATTGGCATGGAATGATTATTCCAAACCAATACGATGGCGTTGAATATCTTACCCAAACGCCTATTCCGCCTGGGCAAACATTCTTATACAAATTCCCGATTATTCAAAGCGGCACATACTGGTATCATTCTCATTCCGGTCTACAAGAGCAAAGCGGTTTGAACGGCGCTTTGATTATTTATAAACGCAACGAGCCGCAGATGAAAGAATACACTTTGCTGCTTAGCGATTGGACAAATGAAAACCCCTACGAGATAGAACGCTCTCTGCACATGGCAACAGATTGGTACGCAATCGAGAAAGGCAGTGTGCAAAGTTATGGTGAGGCTCTTACGCAAGGTTATTTCGGGACGAAAGTTACCAGCGAATGGAAGCGAATGCTCTCTATGGACGTAAGTGATGTTTATTATAACGCATTTCTTACAAACGGAAAAATTCAACAAACATTAAAAGATGCAAAGCCCGGTGAAAAAATAAGACTTAGAGTTATTAACGGCTCATCCTCTACATATTTCTGGCTGCAGTTTGCCGGAGGAAAGATTACAGTAGTTGCAAGCGACGGCAGCGATGTTGTTCCGGTTAGCGTGGATAGAATGATTGTCGGCATTGCCGAAACCTATGATGTAATTGTAACCATTCCAGATAATAAAAGTTATGAATTCCGTGCAACATCCGAAGACAGAACCCACCATACTTCTCTGTGGCTCGGCAGCGGCGAAAAAGTTTCTGCGCCGACTCTTCCTACCTTAGAATATTTTGAAGGCATGAAGATGATGAACGGTATGATGAACATGGACGGCACAATGAATAATATGGGGATGCAGATGAGCCTTCAGCAAATGGATATGAACACCGTTATGTACCCCGAAAACCTGGACACAACTACTACTCTTAATTATGCTATGCTAAAAGCTCCCTTCAAAACTAATTTGCCTAAAGGACCTACTAAAGTTTTGCATTTCAATCTTACCGGAAATATGAATCGCTACGTATGGAGTATAAACAATAAAACTCTTTCCGAATCAGATAAAATATTAATCAAAAAAGGAGAGAATGTAAAAATTATTTTATACAACGGTACTATGATGCGGCATCCGATGCATCTTCACGGTCATTTCTTTAGAGTACTTAACGGACACGGTAATTACGACCCGCTGAAAAATGTTTTGGACATTATGCCGATGGAAACCGATACGATTGAATTTGCCGCCCGTTATTACGGCGATTGGTTTTTTCATTGCCACATTCTTTACCACATGATGAGCGGTATGGGAAGAATATTCAGCTTTGAAGATTCTCCTCCTAATCCATTTTTGCCGGACCCGGAAAAGGAAATCCAGCATTTATACGACGGTGATAGAATGTTTCATCCTATGGCAAGAGTAAGTCTCGAAAGCAGCGGCAGCGACGGCGAAGCAATGCTTGCAAGTACGCGTTACCAATTTCAGACTGACTGGCATATCGGCATAAACAGCATGAAGGGCTACGAGGATGAAACAAAGTTCGGCAGATACCTGGGCGTAATGCAATGGTGGTTCCCTTACATTGGATGGGATGTTAGGTATTGGAACACTTCCGACCGCGGGAAAAATATGTTTGGACAAGCTAACACCGCCGATAAGCGAAAAGTTCTGGTTGCTGGCGTTCAATATACTTTGCCTATGCTGGTTTACGCAGATTTTAGAGTTGATACTCAAGGAAAATTAAGATTTCAATTAAGCCGGGATGATATTCCCATTACTGCACGTCTCCGTTTAAATTTTATGGTTAATACCGATAGGGAAAGTATGGTTGGATTCAGATATATCATAACAAAATACTTCGGCATCTCAACTCATTACGACAGCGATATGGGCTTCGGCGCCGGCATTACTTTAAATTATTGAATAAAGCCGGTCTGCAATAGACATAATATAAATCGACTAATTAAAATAATGGAAATGAATTTAACATAAGTTTTCCAAAATCCTTTGCCCGGATTATGCAGCAAAATCGAAAACGGGAAGCGTTTGCTGTTAGAAGAGAGGAAATAAGCGGATATTTATTTGAAAATATTTTTTGCATATATTGCAGTTAGTCAGACGTACAACTTATAATTAAATAGTCCAAAGGAAGCATAGAATGAGCAATAAAGAAATTATAGAAAGCGCATTAAAATTATCTCCTCAAGAAAAATTATTAATCGTTGACAGCATTTTGAGAAGCTTAGATGAGCCTGATAAAGAAATTGAAGATATTTGGCTTCAAGAATCGGAAAGAAGGCTAAAACTCTTCCGTGAGGGTAAGTTAAAAGGAATACAATTTGAGCAGCTAATTAGCGAATGAAAGTAATCTTTACAGAAAGGAATTTAAAGAGTCTCAGTCCTTCTATGAATTAGAAGTAAAAGGATTAGGAAAAGAATTTAAGACTGAGATAATCAAAGCCGTAAAAAGGATTTCAAATTATCCAGAAGCCTACCCGAGGCTGAGAAATGAAGTTAGAAAATGTGTTATAAGAAAGTTTCCATATAACTTATTCTTTTCAATTGAAAATGACTTTATTTTAATTCTTTCTGTTGCCCACCAACACCGAAAACCTTCTTTCTAAAAACAAAATTTCAATTTCAGTTTGTAATGATTTCGTTTAACGTGAATCGCTACTTAGTCTTTTAAATTCTTTAAAAATATTTAAACTTCTTTAATTAATCTCAAACCTTACAGCTTAAAAAACTTCATTTTCAAACCATAATTCAACTTTCCGCTCTGGCATTATACTTTCTATGACTTATGAAAAAAAATAAAAAGTGACAGGTTGAATGAGAAACTTAAAAATGCAATATTACCGTATAATAATCCAAAAGGGTTTATCTTATTTCGGAATTACGAGGAGATTAGCTTAATGGCAAAAAAATTAAATTTAGCAGGCATCTTAATTCTTTTAATATTTTTATTTGTGCCACTCTCGATTTATTCCCAAACAGAAAGCGGCAGTGAAAGCCTCAATGATCTTGTCAAAGAGGCTCTTCAGAATAATCCGCAGTTAAAAGCGGCGCGAAGCCAAACACTTGCAGAGCAAACGAAAGTTAAACAAGTTACTGCCTGGGATCCGCCGCAAGTTGGAATTTCTTTTTATCAAACGCCTATCCAATATTTGAATCCAATTACAAATGGTATGGAGACCGATTACTACGTTCAGCAGATGTTTCCGTTTCCCGGCAAGCTCGGCAATATGGGCGACGCCGCATCAAGCAATGCTAAAATGTACGGTGAGCAGTATAACGCTCTTAAGAATAAAATTGTTAACGATTTAAAATCTAATTACTACATGCTTTACTTTGTTGAAAAGAAAATTGAAATCAATAAAGAAAATCAAGACCTCCTTAAACAGCTTAACGCTATTACATTAAAGCAGTATGAAGTCGGAACCGGCAACCAAGCCGATGCTTTAAGAGCGCAGACAGAGCTTTCAACTTTAATTAATGACGGCATAAATCTTCTTAAGGAAAAAAGAAATGTTGAGACGATGATAAACACAACCTTAAGCCGCCCGGTTGATTCGCCTCTGCCGGAGATTAAAGATATTCAAGATACAATTCCTAATTGGACTTACAGCCAGCTTTCTGATTTAGCTTTTCAAAACCGCCCGGAAATTAAAGCTATGCAGTTCAACGTAGAGATGAATAAATCTGAACTGAAAGCTTCCAAACTTGAATACTATCCCGATTTCATGGTTCAGCTTATGTATAAAAATATGGCAAACACATCGAATGATTTTTGGTCGGCTATGGTTGGCGTAAATATTCCTCTTGCGTTCTGGTCAAAAGATAAATTTACCGGCAAGGTTCAGGAAAACGAAATTAATATTAGCACAGCCGATGAACAATTAAGCGCAATGAAAAATATGGTTGCAAGCGATGTCCAGAATGCGTTGATAAAAATTCAGAGCAATAAAAATTTAATCGACCTTTATAAGAGCACTGTAATACCTCAGGCAGAGCAAACGCTTCAATCAACGCTTGCAGCATATCAAACCGGCAAAACGGAATTCTTAATGTTCATCGATGCGTACAAAATGGTTTTAATGGCTAAGCAGGATTATTACATGTCCGAGATGAGCTACATGCAGAGCCAGGCTCTGCTTGAACAAGCAGTTGGATTAAATATTAATCAAATAAAAGAAAAAATTCAGTAAGAGTTTAAGGAGATATTTATAATGTTGAGTGAAACGAAATCCCGCTATGCGGGAAGAAAATTTATCATAACCGGAATTGTTTCTATTTTAATTGGCTTAGGCACTGGATGGCTGATATTCAATAATCATACTTCAACAACTTCAACTAAAAGTGAAGAAAGAAAAATTCTCTTCTATAGGTCGCCTATGAATCCCACTGTAACTTCAAAGGTGCCTATGAAAGATGCTATGGGAATGGATTATGTTCCCGTTTATGCAGATGAAAGTTCATCCGGAGGTGAAAGAAAAATTGCTTATTACCGCTCACCGATGAATCCTTCGGAAACTTCGCCCGTTCCGAAGAAAGACGAAATGGGAATGGATTACGTTCCCGTTTATGCTGACCAGGTAGGCTCTAATCAAATTCATATCGATCCGGCAACGCAGCAAAACATAGGCGTAACAACAGTTACGGTTGATAAAAGAAAATTATCACGCAACATCAGAACCACCGCAAATATTACTTACGACGAAACTAAGCTTTACACTGTTTCAACCAAAATTATGGGTTACGTAGAAAAGCTTTTTGTTGATTACACCGGTCAACTTGTTCGGAAAGGGCAGCCGCTTCTTGAAGTTTACAGCCCCGATCTTGTAAGCACTCAAGAAGAATATCTTCAAGCATTAAAATATAGAAAAGAAATTTCCGGCAGCGGCTCTTTAATTAGCAAGCAAGGCTCAGAACAGTTAGTCGAAAGTGCAAAGCGGAGGCTTCTCTACTGGGACATATCCGAAAAAGAAATTCAAACCCTTGAAAAAAGAGGCACACCTCAAAAAACAATGACTATCTATTCTCCGGCAAACGGAATTGTTACAGACAAAATGGTAATCAACGGGCAGAACATAATGCCGGGAATGGCGCTTTATAAAATAGCCGATCTCACTACAGTTTGGGGGCTTGCTCAAGTTTATCAATATGAACTTCCCTGGATTAAACTTGGCGATAAGGTTGACTTGCAGTTATCCTACATGCCCGGTAAAACTTTTCAAGGAAGAATAACATACATTTATCCTTATCTCGATACCGAATCAAAAACTGTCCAGGTTAGAATTGAAATTCACAATACAAATAATTATGAATTTAAACCCGGCATGTTTGCAGATGCAAATATAAAATCGCCGATTACGCTTCAGACTGTTGCAGTTCCCAATCAAGCTATAATTCATACCGGAACTAGAGACATTGCAATAATGGCTTTGGGTAACGGTTACTTTGAGCCGAGAACTGTAGTTCTTGGAGTACGCGGCGACAGCGGTTATGTTCAAGTTTTGCGAGGCATCAATCCGGGAGATGAAGTTGTAACTTCTTCTCAATTCCTAATCGATTCAGAAAGTAATCTGAACGCCGCATTAAATAATATGTCGCTTCCAGGTTCATCAAGTAATCCGGATTCTTCAACGCAAAAGAATTCATCTGAAGGTAAACCCGAAGACAAAACCAAAAAACCGGTTTCACAAAAAGATGATATGAACGGTATGCAGATGAGCGTTAGTCATTCTACGCCAGTCCCTTACAAAGGTGTAATTGACGTGAAGGCAATTGATGATAACATGGATGGCAAAGTTTATCAATGCCCGATGGATTTTAATGTTCTTTCCGATAAGCCTGGAATCGATCCGAAATGCGGAATGAATCTTCAAGAGGTTACCATTCAGCAGGCTGTCGACAATTTGAAATCGCATGGCTTTAAGGTTAAATAAGAATGTAGTTATGGAGAATTGGTGTAGTGAAATGATGGAATATTGGAATGCTAAGAATACAAATTTGGGTTTAACATTACTCCATTATTCCACTACTCCATCATTCCTTCCAAAGAAAAGTTTTTTCTCTATGAAAATGAATAATTTATTTCGGAGTTTTTAATGTTAGAAAAGATAATAGAGTTTTCTGTTAAAAATAGATTTCTCGTAATTCTCGCCGTAGTATTCCTGATGGGCTGGGGAATTTATTCGCTTTACAATATTCCCGTAGATGCAATACCGGACTTAAGCGATGTTCAGGTAATTATCTACACAAAGTATGAAGGACAGTCGCCTCGAATAGTTGAAGACCAGGTAACTTACCCGCTTACAACGGCGCTTGTATCGGTGCCTGGCGCAAAGGTTGTTAGAGGATATTCCTTCTTCGGATATTCTCTCGTCTACGTAATCTTCCAGGACGGCACTGACCTTTACTGGGCACGCAGCAGAGTTTTAGAATATCTAAACTATGCAGCAAAGAGATTGCCCAACGGTGTTGTTCCGACTTTAGGACCCGATGCAACCGGCGTAGGCTGGGTATTCGAATATACTTTGTCTTCTCCCAAGCGTTCTCTTGCAGACCTCCGGACATACCAAGATTGGTATTTGAAGTATCAGCTTAGCACTGTTCCCGGTGTTGCTGAAGTTGCGAGCATCGGCGGATTTGTAAAGCAGTATCAAGTTACTGTAGATCCAGCAAAATTATTGGCTTACAATATTCCGTTAAGCGATGTCGAGATGGCATTGAAAAAATCGAATAATGATGTCGGCGGTGAAACTATTGAAATGGGTGAATCGGAATTTATGATAAGAGGCTTAGGGTATATTAAATCAATTCAGGATGTTGAGAACATTCCCGTAATGGTTGATAAAAAAACTAACACGCCTGTTTATATAAAAGATATTGCCAACGTTGCTTATGGTCCGGAGATGCGCAGAGGCTTAGCAGAGTCCGACGGCAAGGGCGAAGCCGTGGGCGGAATTATTGTAATGCGCTTCGGTGAAAATGCTCTCTCTGTTATCGAAGGTGTTAAAAAGAAACTTGCCGAATTAAAACAAGGTCTTCCGCCGGACGTAAAGATTACTCCGGTCTACGACCGCTCCAGTTTAATTGAAAGAGCTATTGATACTCTTAAAGATAAATTAATTGAAGAAATATTAATCGTTGCTTTCGTTTGTATTTTATTCTTGATGCACTTCCGAAGCGCCTTTGTGGCAATCTTTACGCTGCCGACAGCAATTTTAATGGCGTTCATTGTAATGAGGGCGCAAGGCATAAATGCAAACATCATGTCGCTCGGCGGAATAGCAATCGCCATCGGCGCTATGGTTGACGCTGCAATAATAATGATTGAAAACGCCCACAAGCATATTGAGCATGATAGCTTGAAGCCGCCTGAACAAAGGCGCGAGCGCTGGCAGTTAATTATTGAAGCGGCAAAGGAAGTGGGTCCTTCTTTGTTTTATTCTCTGCTGGTAATAACGGTTTCCTTCATCCCGATATTTACAATGGAAGCTCAGGAAGGGAAATTATTCAAGCCGCTTGCTTTTACAAAAACATATTCGATGGCTGCTGCTGCAATCTTGTCAATTACTCTTGTGCCGGTGCTGATGGGTTACTGGATTCGCGGAAATATTAAGCCGGAAGAAAAAAATCCTATCAATAAATTCTTAATTAAAGTTTATCACCCTGTTGTGAACTTTGTAATTAAGCATTGGAAGTATGTTATTATTACTACGCTTGTTTTGATGGCACTAACCTACATCCCGTTTTCACGGCTCGGCAGTGAGTTCATGCCGCCGCTTTATGAAGGCGATTTGCTTTACATGCCTACTACTTTACCCGGAATTTCTATAACTAAGGCAAAAGAACTACTTCAGCAGACAGATAAAATAATTGCTTCTTTTCCGGAAGTTCATCACGTGTTTGGTAAAATAGGAAGGGCTGAAACTGCAACAGACCCAGCCGGTCTTGATATGATGGAAACAACCATAATGCTTAAGCCCGAAAGCGAATGGCCTAAGGGAATGACGGTAAAAAAACTTATTGATCAAATGAACGAGGCTATACATTTTCCCGGTGTTACTAATGCATGGACAATGCCGATTAAAACGAGAACAGACATGCTTAGCACCGGAATTAAAACTCCGGTCGGAATTAAAATCTCTGGCCCTGACCTGGATACATTGCAGTCTATAGGCGAGAAAGTTGAGGCAGTCATGCGCACTGTGCCCGGCACATTAAGCGCTTACGCCGAAAGAACTGTCGGCGGTAATTATGTTGATATAAATATCAATCGCGAAGAAGCTGCAAGGTATGGTCTAACTATTCAAGATGTGGAAGATGTAATTCAATCTGCAATGGGCGGGATGAATGTTACTACCACTGTTGAAGGTCTGGAAAGATTCCCGGTTAATTTAAGATATGGACGCGAACAAAGAGATAATGTAGATGACTTGAAACGAGTTCTCGTTCCTACTCCCACTGGTGCGCAAGTACCGATGGGACAACTTGCCGACTTTACCGTGCACAAAGGTCCGATGGTTATTAAAACCGAAGGCACCAGACCTAATGCATGGGTTTATGTTGATCTTAAAACTTCAGACATTGGAACTTACGTAAAAAATGCACAAAGAATTGTTGCACAAACTATTCATCTACCTGTCGGTTACAGCCTTGTCTGGAGCGGTGAGTTTGAGTATATGCAGCATGCCAATCAACGTTTGATGGTTGTTATCCCTATGACACTATTCATAATTTTCTTGATCATCTACTTAAATACAAAGTCACTAAAAAAAGTTGCAATCATCTTTTTGGCGGTTCCATTCTCACTTGTTGGTACTTTCTGGCTGTTATTCATTCTAGGATATAATCTAAGCATAGCAGTTTGGGTTGGTATAATTGCGCTTGCCGGTCTCGATGCAGAGACTGGCGTTGTAATGCTTCTTTACCTTGATGTTGCTTACAAAGAATGGCAGGACAAAGGAATGATGAGAGGCATTAAAGATTTAATTGACTCAATCCATCACGGCGCAGTAAAAAGAGTTCGTCCAAAAATCATGACAGCTTCTGTAATCGTTGCGGGCTTAGTTCCAATTATGTGGAGTAACGGCGCCGGCGCAGACGTTATGAAAAGAATTGCCGCACCGATGCTTGGCGGCGTAGTTACTTCGGTGTTGATGGAGCTGGCGGTTTACCCGGTTATCTATTACTTGTGGAAATCTTATGAGCTTAAAAAAGAAGCTAAGAAAAACGGCTTAGTTTTAGAAAATTAAAATATCTCTGTGGCTAACCAAAAGACCGCTGCTTCTTGTCATTCCCGTGCAAACGGGAATCCAGAGGTGCTCAGGCAAAGTAGATTCCCACTTTCGTGGGAATGACGCTTCGGCAAAAATTACATTGGTCAGCCCCAGCAAAACATACTGGTACAAAAATGAAATACATAGTTCTAATAATCGTCGCAGCACTATTCGTTTTTATCCTTTGGAGAAACCTGCCTGCCGGAAGGCAGGATTTAAGAAAGCCTCTGAAGGAAAAGATTGCTGTAAATAAAAATAGATATAAATAAAATCTTTTAAATAATATAAGGAGTACATAAAATGTTGAACAAAGTGAAATCCCTACTTTCGGGGAAAAACAACATCATAAAAATTTCGTTTCTTTCTGTCGCAATATTCTTTGCTGCGGCTTCGTTGTCTCTTGCGCAGGATTCAACGATGAATATGGATAACATGAATATGGGCAATATGAAAATGGATATGAAGGAGATGCATGCCGATTCGGGGAAAATGGATAGTAACATGAAAATGGATTCTAGCAAGAAAATGGACATGAAAGAAAATCATTCATCTCCGGTAGAATACAAAGGCGTAATTGATTTGAAATCAATCGATGATAACAAGGACGGCAAAGTCTATCAATGCCCGATGGACTTTAATGTTTTATCCGATAAGCCCGGCATTGACCCAAAGTGCGGCATGAAGCTGAAAGAAGTTTCGCTTGAACAAGCTAAGAAAAATCTAACTAAGCACGGCTATAAAGTAAAGTAAGTCTGGAAAAATGGTGTATTGGGAAGTTGTCCGGAGGACAACTTTGGAGGAATAATGGAGATGGAAAAATGTGTAAATGTTAATACACTATTCCATTATTCCACTACTCCATTGCTCCGCAATTCAAAAGTGGAATTATGAAAAATAAATAATAATATCGAGGCACAAAATGTTAAACAAATTTTTTACAATATCATTTCTTGTACTCATAGTTTCAATAATCTATACAAGTACAACATCTGCAATACCTGCATTCTCACGCAAGTATAAGGTGGGCTGCGATATGTGCCATACAATTTATCCACAGCTAAATTCTTTCGGTAGAGATTTTAAGAATAACGGTTTTCGTACGCCGGATGAATTAGATTCACCAAGCAAAGAAAAAAGTTTTTGGGATAAAGGCTTCGGCGAAGTGCCGCTTGATCTGCACGGAAAGATTAATCAAGAATTCTATCCAAACAACCAGCGCATCGGCACAGAAACCGGTATAGATGAAATTCAGCTAAATGCCGGTATTAACTTTTCTCAAAAGGTTGCATTCTATCTGCACACTCATCTTTGGGAATCGGGTCATGCCGGCAAACCTTTGGCAATAGAAGTTAGAATAAATGATCTCTTTGGTACAAGCTTATTCAATCTTCGCGCAGGGCAATATGAATTGCCGCTCTCATTCTCTCCGGAGATTGAAAGGCTGATGGCATTTAACTATTTAATATACAGCCAAACAATCGGCGGAAATTCATTCTCTATCGATCAGCCTCAGCTTGGGCTTGAGCTATCCGGCGATCTGGGAAATGATTTCTGGTATTGGGCCGGTGTAGTTAACGGCAACGGCTTTGAAACAGATCCCAATACAGGTCTATTTGATAACAATCCCGCAAAAGATTTTTATTTCCGGCTTGCGAAGAATTTTGATGAAAGTACAATAGGAGTATTTGGTTACGTTGGTGATAATTCTGTTTATTCGGATAGTGTTGGTTTGAATCATCAGGATAACTATATAAGAATCGGCGGTGATATTAATTTATTAATTCACAAACTTGACATCCGTACAAGTGTAGTTCATGGCAATGATAATAATTATGATGGTTTGAATACTGCAACTTCATTTCACGGTGGTTTTGTTGAATGTAACTATTTCCAAACCGACCGGCTCGTTTTTGTGGGAAGATATGAAGTCGTTTGGTTAAAAGATATGGCAGTTTCACCGGATCCGGCACTGCCGCAAACTAGCTGGGCTATTACTCCCGGCTTTCAATATTTAATTCTTCCAAACATAAAGGTTGGATTGGAATATCAAGTGCGTCAAACGCCTTCAGCTAACCAGGCGCTTGCGCTTCTGCATTTTGTTATTTAAGAAAAAAGGAAAACTATCATGAAAGAAATAAAAGCATATATAAGACCCGGTAAAGCAGACGACATTATCTTCGAGCTTGAGCATGCCGGCGTTAAAGGTCTCACGGTTATTGATGTCTCTGCTGTCGGCGGCTGGGCTGACCCCGAAATATCGCAGCTCTCAATAGAATATTGCGAAAAGTATTGCAGCAGCACGAAGATAGAGCTTATTTGCACGGATGATGAGCTTGAAAAATTTATAAACATAATTCTGGATAAAGCTCATACCGGCAAAAAAGGCGACGGCAAAATTTTTGTCTCCGATATTTCCGATGCAATAAGCATTAGAACAAAGGAACATGGAAAAAAAGCGATAGCATAGCGTTTGAACAAAAGGAACTAGAGAAAAATGAAATGTAAAAACTGTGGATTTGATAATGACGTTAACAACAAGTTCTGTAGCAACTGCGGAAGTGAACTGCATTCTTTTAAAGTTAAGACTGCAAAGGCAAAGCCAAAGTTTTATTCCGTCAAGAAAAAAAATATGAGAAATATACACGGCCTAAAAAGCGATACCCCTAATCTAAAAACTTTGTGGATAACCGTTGGAGTTGTAATTGTTTCAATTTTTATTGCTATTTCATTCGATCTTGTTTTCCATAAATATCCTAATAGTGATAGGTCTTCGGTCGAGACAAAAAGTTCGAACCCTGCCATTGAAGCTCAAGTTAACGCTATTGCTTCCAAGTTTGTTTGTTCTTGCGGAACTAAAGAATGCGCAAACCAATCGCTTGAAACATGTACGTGCGACATAGCAGTTAATGAAAGACAGTTTATCAGAACGAAGCTTGAAAAAAATGAAAAGCCCGATGATATTGTTGTTGACCTTGCAAATAAGTATGGATTTCTTAAATCTGAGTTTGCCTCTAAGTATAAGGTAGACCCAAGCAAGGTTTGGAAGCAATTATAAAGAAAGGAAGCTGATTAAATGGTAAAAGACCCGATTTGCGGAATGATGATACGAGAAGAAGATGCCGCCGGAAGCATCACTTATAAAGGTGTAAAATATTACTTCTGCGCCCCGGTTTGCAAAATAAGCTTTTTGTACGAGCCTAAAAAATATGCTTTGCAAAATATTCCCGGCACAAACAATAAAAAGCATAAAGACGATCCTGACTGCCAGTCAGGCAAGTCCAATCATGAAGGAAAGGATAAACAAAATGAAAACGATTAAAGCTGGCGTAAATACTACCCGGGTTCATAGGGTTGTTGAAAAATTACAAGCAGTGGGTATTCAAGATATAACCGTAACGGAACATTTTAAACCCTTATCCCAGATTTCCGAGATGACATTTGTATGCGATGATTATATAGTTAGCCATATCAAAAAAGTAATTCATAAATTCGGTACGTGCGGTAACGCAGTGGATCATTACGTATTTGTTGAAGATTTTGAAAACCATCCTAATTTCCGGGCAAATCGCCAGGATGATAAAAATTTATTTTATCCAAATAGTTAAAGTTGAAAAAGTGAAACTTCTGAAAAAAATATTTTTAATTAGACGAAGGTTTATGCTGACTGCAATTTTGATTTTTAGTTTTGCAATAATAGCTGCCGGTTCAACTGGTTTTGCACAAGGCAGTAAAGACACTTCATCTACGCCAATTGAAAAACTTCCGGTGGTTGAAGGCGCCGCACCAGGCGCAGAACAATATTATTTAACTCTATTGAAAAAGAATCCTGACGACTCGGTTGCTTTAAATAATCTTGGTATGTTATATCTTCAGCTTGGTAAAACGAAAGAGGCAAAGGAATATTTATTGAAAGCCGTAAAGCTTTATCCTTGTGATTACCTTACTCATTATAATCTTGGTACGTTTTACGGCTACCTGGATGATATGCAGGATGCGGTTACCCATTTAATTGAATCGGCTGAATTAAATCCTAAAAGTGATGAAACTTTTTCAGCGCTCGGCACTTTTTATTTCCGTCAAAATAAATTAAGCGATGCTGGGAAATCATTTTCGAGTGCGCTTAAAATTAATCCGGGAAATGAAAATGCGTTATTCGGAATGATGGGAGTATATCAAAACAAAAATCAAATCGATTCCGCTCTGGAAGTAGGCGAAAAGCTTTTAAGGATTAATAATAATTACCAACAGCTTCATTTGGTATTGGCAAATTTGTATCTTTTAAAAAATAATTTGCCGGAAGCGCTTGCAAATGCAAATGAAGAACAATCGCTTTACCCTGATGAGCCTGAAAGCTATTACATGCTTGCGGTAATTTATAATAAAACCGGCAGCGAGGAAAATTACCGTGCAATGATTAAGAAGCTGAGAGAATTAATTAAAACAAAAGATTCGGCTCAGCCGTTATTGGATAGTTTATTAAGAAAAAAATAATGTAAATGGAATATTAAAATGTTTGGAAATGTATTTATAATTTTAGCTTTAATAGCCGCTATTTATAGTGTGGTTATGTATTATCAAGCTTCTAACGGAAATGAAAGAGCGCTCGTCTTTGCAAGATACGGCTTTCATATTATGTCTGCGCTTGTAATCAGTGCAAGCTTGTTTTTCCTTTATATAATTGTAACTCATCAGTATCAATACAAGTATGTTTTCGATTATAGTAATGCCGATCTTTCTACCGGTCTTCTGCTATCAACTTTTTATGCCGGGCAGGAAGGTAGCTTCCTTTTGTGGCTATTACTTGCAGTGATTGTTGGAATTATTCTTCAAAATTATACTTCCAAAAAGCAAGATTTAGAACCGGCTTTTATGATGATATATTCTCTCGTGCTCGTCTTCTTAATTGCGATGGTTACGCCATTCTTTAAGAGCCCCTTCAATTTTATTTGGTCGGAAGCAAATTACATCGATGTCAAATATATAAGTCAATCGCTTTTAAATTTACCGATACTTCAGAATTTTATCTTCAACGATTCAAAGACTAATCAATCTTTTATTCAAATGGGGCCCGATCTTATTTCAACTCTTAAATCCAACGGTATTGCCGTCGGAGATTTTTTGATAAAGGGAAAAGGGCTTAATCCGCTCTTACAAAACTTCTGGATGGAAGTTCATCCTCCTATTTTGTTTCTTGGTTTTGCGCTTTCAATTGTGCCTTTCACTTTTGCAGTTTCCGCTTTAATAAAAAACAAGTACGACCAATGGATAAAATTAGCCTTGCCCTGGACAGTTGCCGCATCCGTAGTATTAGGGCTCGGCTTGATGATCGGCGGATACTGGGCTTACGGCGTTCTCGGTTGGGGCGGCTTCTGGGGCTGGGACCCGGTTGAAAACGCAAGTCTTATTCCCTGGCTTATCAGCGTTGCTCTTATCCATACAATGCTTATTCAAAAGCAAACCCAGATTATAAATAGAGACAAGCTTGGACGATTTGCCAAAACAAATATTGTACTTGCCGTGTTAATGTTTTTGCTGGTTCTATACAGCACCTTTTTAACGCGAAGCGGAATTCTATCTAAAGCTTCTGTTCATTCGTTTGAAGACCCCGGCGCAGCGGTTTATATTTTTCTAATTCTCTTTATTCTTACTTTCACTCTAATCGGGCTTGGCGGAGTTTATTACCGTAGAAAATCTCTAACCGGTTTAAACAACATTAAAGAAAAATTTCTTTCAAGAGAAAACGGATTGCTGTACGGCTCACTTTTTCTTGTCGCATCTGCTTTAGTTGTTTTTGTCGGCACTTCCGCTCCATTGATTAACGAGTCTGTTGAAACAAGTTTCTACAACAGAATGAATCTTCCGTTGGTTATAATTATGGGCTTGCTCATTGGCTTAACTTTATTCTTAAGATGGAGAGAAACCGAGAGCAATAATTTTGTTAGAAGCTTGATCCGATCGCTTTTAATTTCACTAATTATAAGTGCTGCGGTTTTCGTCTTATTAGGTATTAAAGGTTTCGCTCTCATCGTTTTTCTTTTTTCAATAATATTTACAATCGCAGTAAATATTCAGATGTTAATTAATGTTTTTAGAAATGGATTTTATTTCTGGGGCGGACACGTAGCTCATATAGGCTTTGCTCTTTTCTTGTTTGGTGTATTAGCTTCAAGCACTTTAAGTAAATCGCAGCAGATTGACCTTCCGCTCGGCATTAAAACAAATGTTCTAAATTATAACCTTACATTCGTTGGAGCTAAGCCCGTGGAAGGTGGTAACAAATATGCCTTCGATATAAACGTAAGTAATAAGAACAGAAATTTTACTGCTTCACCTGTAATGTACATTTCAGACTTCAATAATGATTTGATGAGAGAGCCGTATATTTATACCGGCTTAACTAAGGATTTATATTTTTCTCCAATCTCTTATGTTGATAAAAATGAAGACAGCCACGCTAAGGCTGAACATACTTCTTTTAAAGAACAGAATAACGCAGCCGCAGCTCCCGCTGAAGTGTTAACAGTAGATGTAAGTACAAAGCCGTTTATAAGCTTTGTCTGGATAGGAGTTTTTATAATGTCAATTGGTTTCGTTATTGTTGTTTTAAGGAGAAACCGCGAAAATAAAATCTTAAACCTATAATAACATTATGAGCGCAATTTAAATAATTTGGAGTAATGGAATATTGGAGTGATGAGTAAATTTCAAAAAATATTATCAAATCCTTTAACGCACAACCGTCTGTTTAAGTCTTACTCTGTGGAACTCTGTGCTTCCTCTACGTTACTCTGTGTAACAAAAAGTTATTCCATCATTCCTCCGAGGAGTCCTTTGGACAACACTCCATTACTCCAACTTATATGATTTGTAGGATGCAAAAGTTTAAAATGAATTTTATAAATGACATATTCACTAACAAAATCAATGAGGTGGGCTCATGAAAAAATATCTAATTGGCGCTGGCGCGGTAATAGCGCTTCTAATAATTGGCGGTCTCATTTACATGTATTCCGGTTTATTTGATATCAGTGCAAGGGTTCCTCACGACACAATAACATTGTGGGCGATGAATACCGTACGGAATAATTCTATTAAACATAATGCGGATAATAATATTAAAACTCCCGATCTTAACGACTCGGATCTCGTTAAGATGGGCTTTGTTCATTACCGTGAAATGTGTGTAGGCTGCCACGGCGGTCCGGGCATTGAACGGAGTGAAATCGGTCAAGGTCTTTATCCAAAGGCTCCCGCTCTAGCAAAAGTTGCAAATGATTGGACTCCGCAGCAGCTTTTCTGGATTACAAAAAACGGCTTAAAGATGACCGGCATGCCGGCATTTGGTCCTACGCATTCCGATGAAATGATTTGGGCAATTGTTGCATTTACAAAAAAGCTGCCAACATTAACCAAAGAACAATACCAAACACTCGATAAAGAAACCCAAGGCGAAAGTGACGAATAAAAATATGAATCTTAAAACCTTAAAATTGTTTATAATACTTTTTATCTTCTTTTTATCCGGTTATTCTTTTAGTCAAGAAATGAATTCCAATAACCATGACACAAACTTTATAAAAGACAGCCTTGAAATTCATGACATGCACAAGGATATAAAGGATTCTGCAGCACGTGCAAT
>JAJYSI010000116.1 GCA_021793635.1 Bacteroidota bacterium | reverse complement strand
CTCCGATCTATTATTAATGGGAGTAATTGATAAAAATGGACGTGCGTTATAAGTAATATCTTCAACTCCGCCGGATGGGTTCCCTTCAATATACATATTGTAAGAAGTACCAAGTTGTAATACATCTGCTGCATTCCATTGAAAGTATGCTCCGGCCCATGAATAGAAGGCAATATAATCTCTATTAAAGTTATAAGTTTTTGCATAACCTCCGTATAAATTGCCATTCCACTTTGCGCTTGTACTAAACCACCCGTTGTAGTCAATCTCGTATGAACCGTATTTTATTCCTTGATCCTTAGATTTGCCCGCAATCAGCGTAATTTCATAACCCCAATTGCTCCGAAATTGCATATTAAAGTCAAGGACTGCTGAATGGTCCATATATCCTTCAATATTTTTATAGTTGAAAGAAAATCCGCCCAACAAAAGTATCTGGCTAATGCTTCCTTCATCAAAGTACCAAACAGGACCGGTAAGTGAAGTTAGCTCTGATGTTCCAATCCATGGTACATAACCAATCTGTTGGATATCAAAATTATTGCCGATATATTTTGATCTTGCTAGAACCCACCATTTACTTCCAAGCATAGTAAAACCAGCAGAAGCTGCATAATCACCCTCGGAATTTTTGAAAGACCTGCCAATTTGATAAGAAAGTTGCCAATCCGATTGTCTGAAGGCACCATCAACATCGATAACTCCATAAGTGGTATCTAAAGTTTGCTTAGCAACAAATAAAGCTCCGATAGAAGAATTTTCATCAAACTGTTTTTTAATTCTTGCCGAACCGAACACTGCACGAGGTTCAGTTCTTTGAGTTGTATCATCCATATAATCTTTTTTATCAGTGAGTGCTAAGAATCCACCGTATTCCCAATCTCCGATTCTTCCGAAAGCTTTTGTTCCAAGTATTAATGGGACTTCGCTGCCATCTGGTAATTTCTCCCCGATTCTTCTTGAATAAAATAATTCAAGCGGGCTATAGAAACCGGTATTCACCTCTTTTCCGGCAGCCATAAATACTTCGTTTCCTTCAGTGAAAAAAGGACGGCGTTCGCTGAAATGTGTTTCGTATCTTGAAATGTTGAACTGGTATGGATCGGCTTCAATCTGTGCAAAATCGGGATTGGCGGTCAACTGAAATTTTAATTCCGGCGAAGGGTTGTACATTATATCTAATCCTGCATTCGGATCAATTTTATATTTACTATTACCTTCGTATGTAGCCTTTGTAATTCCTACCGGATAAATTTCTAGGTTCAATCCTTTTACGCTCGGTTTAAAATTATCAAAGATCAATTCGCCGAATTTTGAAACTCTTTGACCTTCATTTTTTTCGTATTTGTTCCAATATAGATCTTCAGCATTTGATGGAATATAACGGTCAAAATCTAAACCCCATACCTTTAAATTTTTATTATATTGAATAGATTTATAAGGAATTTTCATTTCTGCCACCCAACCCCAGTTGTAAATTTTAGTTGCAGCAAACCAAATACCATCCCAACTATAATCTCTGTTCCGTGCGTCGTCTAATAACCTTGCATCGCTTCTTACACCTGAAACAGAAACAATAAATTTATAAGCAGTTTTATTATCGTCGAAAGTATCCAGCATAAAAGAAACATATTCTCCGGTGATATTATCTAAAGTTCCTGTAAAAGGTTGAATGAAATTTTTATCTTCATGACAAATAATTAAACAATAAATAGCATCTTCAGTTGTAAGAACTTTTGCGACAGTAGGCCAAGTTGGCGTTTTATCATAATATGGCGATAGCTGAAAAAAGTTTGTAGCCGAATCGGCATTGCTCCACGCTGGATCAATCACTCCGTCAATTTTTATTTCTTCATTTGTCTTTCTTAGAATTAATTTTTTGCCGTGATTGTCATTTTTGGCAAAAGCGCCTGCAAATAAAATAATTATTAAAAACAATAATTTTTTCTTCATTAAACTTTTTCTTTCCTTCGTATTTTTACTTTTGACTGAAAAAATAATATTTGGTTACCGTTTAAAGCCTATTAGAAATAATATTTGTTGACTTACCTATGCAAAGCTTATTATATTCTAAAGAAGTTTAAACTGATTATTGATGAATGGGAAATATTATTTTTCTACGGTAGAACTAGGTGATAATCACATAAGAAAATGTGAAGGAAAACATGGTTTACTATTTGAAATCGTATGATTCTTGGAAAATCCAAGTAGATAGAATTTATAAAATTATTCCGCTGCCGAGGCATAAATCACTTTGATAAAAAACTGCAAACTGACCCGAAGCTATTCCCTGATCCGGTTTATCTAACTTTATTTCCGCTGTATCTTCGTCTGTGAATGTAAGACGACAAGAAAACATTTTTGCGCCATGACGGATTTTAACTTTTAGATCATTTGTTGATGGTCTTTCTTCTGAAATCCAATTAAACTTACCTGCAGTAAAAAAATTCTTTTCTCTAAGCGCTTGATCTTCTCTTGAAACATAAACAAGATTCTCTTTAACATCCTTTTTTACCACATACCAGGGACCGCCGGATAAACCAAGCCCGGAGCGTTGCCCTATTGTGTAAAAATAATAGCCGTTATGATCACCTAATTTTTTACCGGAGTCCGAATCAATTATTTCGCCCTTAGTCTCGCCGAGATGATGTTTTACAAATTCATTAAATTTAATCTGCCCTAGGAAACAAATTCCCTGACTGTCTCTGCGATCCATTGTCGGCAATTGATATTGACGAGCATAATTTCTTACTTCACTTTTTTTGAATGAACCGATCGGGAATATGGCCCGCGATAATTGTCTCTGCGTTAAGTAGGCTAAAAAGTAAGTCTGATCCTTAATTGGATCTGGCGACATACTTAATTGATATTTCCCGTTTTTCAATTCAACTTTTGCGTAATGACCGCTTGCAACTTTTTCAAATGAAGAATCTATTTTTTCGTAAAACTGCCCGAATTTTATTAAGCTGTTGCAGAAAATATCCGGATTAGGCGTTCGTCCTTCTTTAATTTCGGAAATTGTGTAGGTAACAACTGTTTCCCAATATTCAGTTTGCAACGGAATGATCTCTAAAGGAATTCCTGCCTGCTGGCAGGCACTTCTGGCATATTTAAGATCCTCTTCCCAGGGGCATTCACCTAGGAAAGAAAATTCATCTTGAAGCCATATCTTTAAATAGAATGCCGTAAGATCATGACCTTGATCTTTTAATAATCGCATTGCAACGGAGCTGTCAACGCCCCCGGAAAGTAATACCGCAATTTTCATGTTAACTGTTTTGTTTAATTTTTCATAGACAAAAATAATGAAAGCAGGGATAAGTTTTTGGGGAAAAATTGTGGCGCAGAAATCTTAGGCTTTTTTATCTCTTTCGGTGGACAGAGGGGGATTTCTTTTAGTCGCTTTTAGTTTTTGCAATACACGGCTATACACTTGATCATTTACATTGCTAAGAAGAGTCTTTTCAAGTTGAACTGAATTACTTAACTTGCTAAAAAATCCTATACATATTTTACTTCTCCTATCACACACTTTTGCTAACCCGTTATATCTTCCGTCGAAAATTCCGCCTTCTAAAATTTCGATTTCTGAATAATAAATTACAATTTTCCTCTTCGAAAAAAGGAAATCTGTGCATGTAATTTTTTCTTTGTCAGCAGAAATGTTATAAGCAAGAATTTTGTACATCGTCAAATATTGTTTGTTAATGTAGTAAATCAATAATGCAGTGATTACAAAAGGGAAAAGATATATTAACGAATAGTTAATGTTAGAAACTGCGGAAATTAAAAAAGCAAAAAGTATTATAGTAGCTGGGATATTTCCGTAACGGTAAATAGCTCTATAAAAAAAAGAATACGAATAATTGGTTATATTATTTTCGGTTATTGTCATTACATTTCTATAAAAGATTGCTCGCTAGCTCGGCAAGCTCAGAGCGTTCTCCCTTTTCAAGATTAATATGAGCGTAGAGTTTCTGTCCCATAAAGTGGTCGATTAAATAAGTAAGCCCATTTGATTGTGAATCAAGATAAGGATGATCGATCTGGTAAATGTCTCCGGTAAATACAACTTTAGAACCTTCGCCGGCACGGGTTATAATTGTTTTAATTTCATGCGGTGTTAAGTTTTGTGCCTCATCTACAATAAAGAAAATTCTTTGCAGGCTCCTTCCGCGGATATACGAAAGCGGTTCGATAACAAGTTTCTCCTCCTTAACCATATTTGTAATTAACATGCTTTGTTTATCGGTTTCGGTAAATTGATCTTGTATGACGCGCAGATTGTCCCACAGCGGCTGCATGTAAGGTTCAATTTTACTTTGAACATCGCCCGGGAGATAACCTATGTCTCTGTTACTTAGGGGGATGATCGGACGCGCAATAAAAATCTGCCGGTAATTTTTTCTCACGTTCAAAGCGCTTGCAAGTGCAAGAAGTGTCTTTCCGGTTCCGGCTTTTCCGGTTAATGTGACTAAAGAGATATCTAAATTTGTTAAAGCATCAACTGCAAAAGTCTGTTCAGCGTTGCGAGGTTTAATTCCGTATATAATATTTTTATCAACTTTCCTAAGGTTTCCCATCTCTTGATCAAGATAGGCAAGCACAGATCTGTTTGAATTTCTAATAATGTAAAATTTATTCGGGACTGCGTCGCTGTTTAATTTTTTTAATACTAACTTTGCGGGAATTTCATATGGAGGCTGAAATAATTTAACGATTATCTCATCATCAAAATCTTCCACTATTTCTTTACCGCTATAAAGCTCTTCTACGCTGTTGATTCGGTCTGTTGTATAATCTTCAGCAAGAATGCCAAGTGCTTTCGCCTTCATTCTAAGGTTAACATCTTTCGTAACTAAAATTATTGTCGATCTGCCGTTAACTTTTTTATTCCACTCAAAAGCAACTGAAAGAATTCTATGATCAGGCGTGTCTTCCTTAAATATTTCTTTAATTTCATTAGCAATTCCGCGAGAAATAGCTATTCTTACTTTGCCTCTTCCTTTTCCCATTGAAACTCCGCCGTTAAAAAGCGCAGTGCCGGTCATCGAGTCCAAAGTTCGTGCAAATTCTCTTGCGTTAAGGTTTATTACTTGGCTTCCTCTTTTAAAATGATCTAATTCTTCGATAACAGTCAGAGGAATTATAACATCGTGTTCCTGGAATTGGTTAATGCATGTGGCATCGTGAAGAATCACGTTGGTATCAAGTATAAATGTTTTTAATCTTTTGATTGGTTTCTGCGGTTGGGAAATTTTTTTAATTTTCATTCAAAGTGCTCTTTTGTTTCGGTGCAAATATTATGATTTTTAGCTGTCTTAACAAGTCTCAGAATATTTCAGTCTGGTAAATTTATATTAATTCATCCTTCCCAAAAATTCTATTCAATTTACATTAAGAAATGCTTTACTTGAAGTGAATTTCATCACTAAGTTTTTAGTCTTGTGAATTGAAACTGTAACCTTTATGATTTATATTTGTTAAAAATTTTTATGATATTATTCAAAGAGATTAGCATTATTCGACTTAAGACAGATGGTGAAATTATAAAGAGTCTATTAGCATAGCCACTCCACGAGTGGCTATTTTTTTGTTTGAATGGAAACTGACTAAAAGGAAGAATGTAAGAATGAGCAATGAAAGAAAGGTCGCAAAATTAATTTTAGAAGACGGAACGGAGTTTTCCGGCTTTAGCTTTGGATATGAAAAAAATACAAACGGGGAAGTAGTCTTTAATACCGGAATGGTAGGCTATCCGGAAACAATGACCGATCCATCTTATCGTGGGCAAATTTTGGTTAGCACTTATCCGTTAATCGGAAATTATGGTGTCCCCGGATATGAACGCGAAAATAATTTGTTAAAATATTTTGAATCTGAACAAATTCATTGCAGAGCATTAATCGTTTCGGATTACTCTGAAAACTATTCCCACTGGAATGCCAAACGCTCACTGTCCGATTGGATGATTGAACAAAAAATTCCTGGAATTACAGGAATAGATACAAGGATGCTTACTAGAAGGCTTCGCGATCATGGCACAATGCTGGGAAAAATTATTGTTGTCGAAAACAAGGAAATAGATTTTGAAGATGTGAATCTATTAAATTTAGTCGGCGAAGTAAGCGTTAAAGAACCGGTTGAATTTAAACGCGGCTCCAAAAAAATAGTTCTGGTCGATTGCGGAACAAAGAACAACATCATACAAGCTTATCTAAAAAGAGATATTACTGTTTTAAGAGTTCCTTACGATTATGATTTTTCTAAAGAAAAAACCAACGGGATTCTAATTTCAAACGGACCGGGTGATCCGAAAATGTGTACTTCAACTATTGAGAATGCAAGAAAAGCTATGACCAAAGGAATTCCGATTTTAGGAGTTTGTCTTGGCAGTCAAATTATGGCGCTTGCTGCCGGCGCAAATACTTACAAATTAAAATATGGGCACCGCGGGCATAATCAACCTTGCAATGAAATGGGAACTAAAAGATGCTATATTACTTCACAAAATCATGGCTATGCAGTTGACTCCGAAACTCTCCCCGAAGATTGGCGCGAGTGGTTTGTTAATGATAACGACGGAACAAACGAAGGAATAATTCATATCTCTAAACCTTACTTCGCAGCGCAATTTCACCCCGAGGCATCGCCGGGGCCTGATGATACAGAGTTTATTTTCGACATGTTTTTGAGGGCTTTAAAATGATTAAACGCGGTAAACCAAAAAAAGTTTTGATACTTGGCTCAGGTGCTTTGCAAATCGGACAAGCAGGCGAGTTTGACTACTCCGGAAGTCAGGCTATTAAAGCATTAAAAGAAGACGGAATTATTTCTGTCCTTGTTAATCCGAATATTGCTACTATCCAAACTTCAGAAAATTTTGCCGATAAGGTCTACTTCCTGCCTATTAAAACTGAATTTGTCGAAAAAATAATTCAGAAAGAAGAACCTGACAGCATACTTCTTCAATTCGGCGGGCAAACTGCTCTCAACGTTGGCGTTGAACTTTATGAGAAAGGCATTCTTGCTAAGTATAATGTAAAAGTTTTAGGAACACCCGTTGAAGCTATTGAAGCTACTGAGGATAGGCTTCTGTTTGCAAATAAAGTCTCTGAAATCGGATTGAAGGTTGCGTTAAGTAAAACAGCTACTAATGATGATGAAGCTCTTCATGCTGCAAGAGAAATCGGTTTTCCTGTCATGGTTCGAATTGCCTACGCGCTTGGCGGGCTCGGTTCGGGAATAGTAAATAATGAAAAAGAGCTTTTGGAAAAAACACATCGTGCTTTTTCTTTTACTAATCAAATTTTAATCGAAGAATCTCTTTATGGATGGAAAGAGGTAGAATATGAAATTGTCCGGGACAAATTCAACAATTGCATTACTATTTGCTCTATGGAGAATGTTGACCCGATGGGAATTCATACCGGTGACAGTATAGTTATTGCGCCGGTACAGACTTTATCTGCCCATGAAAATTTTAAACTTCGCTCAATCGGTATAAAATTAATTCGTCATCTTGGAGTTATAGGCGAGTGCAATATTCAATATGCGCTGGATCCTAAATCGGACGATTATAGAATTATAGAAGTGAATGCAAGATTAAGCCGTAGCTCTGCACTTGCCTCTAAAGCCACCGGATACCCACTTGCCTTTATAGCAGCTAAGCTCGCGCTTGGATATGCTCTTAACGAAGTTGAAAATATTATTACGCGCGAAACGTCTGCTATGTTTGAGCCGGCACTCGACTACGTTGCTCTTAAATTCCCGCGTTGGGACTTACAAAAGTTTCGTCAGGTAAGCACACAGCTTGGTTCCGAAATGAAGTCAGTTGGCGAGGTGATGTCTCTCGGCAGAAGTTTTGAAGAAGTGCTTCAAAAAGCAATTCGTATGCTTGATATAGGTATGAAAGGATTTACCGGCAACAGTTTAATGTTTGAAAATTTAGATGAGGAACTTTCTAAACCCACCGATAAAAGAATTTATGCAGTCGCAAAAGCACTTCAAAATGGTTACTCGGTAGATAAAATTCATCAGCTTTCTAAAATTACCCCCTGGTTCATCTATAAGATGAGAAATATTATCGACACCGAAAAAAAATTAAAAGGCTTAAAGCTTCAAAAAATATCCAAATCTTTAATGGAAGAAGCAAAGCAAAATGGATTCAGCGATTTGCAAATTGCTCACCTCTCAGACTCTAAAGAAATGGATGTAAGAAAATACCGGAAGGAATTAAACGTAATTCCTGTAGTAAAACAAATCGATACTCTTGCAGCTGAATATCCGGCACAAACAAATTATCTCTATTTAACCTACCACGGCAAAGAAAACGATATAAAATTCGGCGATAAAAATCAGATCGTTGTGCTTGGAAGTGGGGCATATAGAATCGGCTCTTCTGTCGAGTTTGACTGGTGCTGCGTTAATGCTGTGCTTACTTGCAATAAACTTGACTACAAGACAATCATGATTAATTGTAATCCGGAGACCGTTAGCACCGATTATGATATTTGTGATAAGCTTTATTTTGAACAATTGACTTTTGAAAGAGTTCTTGATATTTACGATAAAGAAAACCCCGAAGGTGTTATTATTTCGATGGGCGGCCAAATTCCTAATAATCTTGCTGTAAAACTGCATGAAGCAGGAATTAAGATTCTC
>JAJYSI010000115.1 GCA_021793635.1 Bacteroidota bacterium | reverse complement strand
TTTTATCTTGGTTTCATTTTTGGGTTTTACTTCTGCAAGTGTTTCTGCATTTGCTGAAGGCTTAGAGAAGATAGTTCGCTTTTTCTTTTCTTCGCGGAGACCTTTTATTTTATCTAAATTTTTATCTTCTTTTATAGAATCTTCTTTTTGTGACTCACTCTTTATAGAACTTGCGGAAGCAGAAAAAATGTTTTGAAGAAAATGAAAGATTTTTTCTATCTTAATATCAAAAGCAACTACCAGCAGCACAACTGAAGCTGCGATTAGCAAGAAAAGAGTTCCGATTCCTCCTAAAAGCCTGCTAAAAGTAAGACCGAGATAATCGCCGATTTTGCCTGAGAGCTCATAGAAACTGCCGAAAAAATTATAATGGGTTCTAAATAATCCAAAAAATGTTGACAAAATTAATGCTGCTAACAGAAGAAAGTTAGAAATATTTATAAGTTTGCGAAAATTTAACTTAAGGAAGAATGAAAGACCCCATGCAAAAAGAATAATCGGGAACACCGGAGCAAAAATTCCAAGCGTGGAATTAATAAAGAAAAAGGAGACGTAGGCGCCGAAAATGCCAAGCCAATTATGTATAGTATCAGCTTTATGGTTGAAGTCGGGATTTGAACCGAAAGGTTTAAGCAAATCGGAGAACTGATAATTTAAGTTTGCTCTATCAAAGCGGGAATAAGAAAGAATACTAAGAAGGATAAACACTGAAAAAAGGATTAGAAGAATTCCAATGATTTTCTTCTTTTTACCGGTAATAGCTGCAGAGGATTTTTCGTCACGTGCGGGTTTATCAGATTTTCTTTTTGTTTTTCTTTTTATAGCCATTTCTAATTAGCGGTGTTATCTTTTTCATTCGTCAACGAAAGACCATTTTCAGGGAGTAATTTAAGAACATTTCCGGTAAAATACGGAACAACTTCTGAATTATTCAACTTACTACAAAACTTAATATCGTCATTAAAACCATTTTCAAGCAGTAGTTTCCCGTGTTCGGTTTCGGAAAGCATCTTATAAATGCTTCTACCGAATGATTTACTTAGAGCCACACTAGCTTTTGCTGAGTCCGATAAACTTAAATCAGTTTTTGTTTTTTCTATTTCGGAAATTAGTTTACCCGCACAGATAGTATCTTCCATAGAGAAATTATTAGATCTACCGGAGCATTGAATTTCAATATCATTATCAAGAATGACCAACTGTCTTGCAACAGCAGAAATATTATTGAAGGCACATATAAACAAACTCGCCGAGAATTTTGCTTTAACAATTGCCTTAGTACCATTGGTAGTATAAAAAACAATTGATTTACCTGCAACAACATCTTCGGTATATTCAAGCGGTGAGTTACCAAGCGCAAAGCCCTCTATTTTTTTTGTATTTCGTTCTCCGCCAATCAAGGTTTGACCGCCGAACATTCCTCCGGAAACCTTAACGGCAAACTCAACAGTACCAACCGGCACAATTTCCTTAGCTCCGTTTTGAAGGGCGGCAACAATTGTTGAAGAGGCGCGCAGGACGTCGATTACAACGGTTGTTTTGCCTGTAAAATATAGATCATCTGCAATTACCGGCGTAAATAATACATTAATTTTCATACCAACCAACAGAAATATTATTTTTTTATAAAAGGAAGTCCAACTACTTTAGCCGCAGATTCTTTACCCCGGATTAAGAAATTAACTTCGGAATTTTCTTTAGCATAATTTGAATCAACATAACCCATGGCAATTGGTTTTTCCAGCACCGGGCTTACAGTACCACTGGTTATACTGCCGATTTTTTTTCCGGCTACCGAGATATCATATCCATGCCGCGGGAAGCATTTTTCATCCGAACTTAGCGCAACCAGCTTTCTTTTCAAACCATCGGATTTAATTTTTAGTAGAACATCTTTGGCAATAAAATTTTCTTTTCCAAGTTTTGTTATCCAGCCCAGCCCGGCCTCGAGCGGATTTGTAGTCTGATCAATATCGTTCCCGTAAAGGCAAAAGCCCATTTCCAGGCGAAGTGAGTCCCTTGCCCCTAAACCAACCGGCTTAATATCAAACTCTTTTCCAGCTTCAAAAATTTTATTCCAAACTTCTTCTGCCATTTTCTCATCGCCTTTAAAATATAATTCATAACCAAGCTCGCCCGTGTAGCCGGTTCTCGAGATCAGCATTTCATGCCCGGCAATTTTGGCATTAAAAAAGTGATAATATTCGAGATCCAAATTCCGATTGCAAATTTTTTGAATAACATCTTTTGAACTGGGACCCTGAACTGCGAGAAGAGAATATTCCTCACTTTGATTTTCAAGTTTTACGTCAAAGTTATTGTTTACATTCATCCAGTTAAAATCTTTATCAATGTTGGATGCATTAATTACCAGCATAAATTGCTCGTCAGTAATTTTATAAACGAGAAGATCATCGACAATTCCGCCATCAGGGTAACACATAGCAGAATATTGAACTCTACCGGGAGAAAGTTTGGACGCATCATTAACGGTGATATGTTGAACAAACTCTAAAGCATTTTTCCCGGTAACAAAAACCTCACCCATGTGTGAGACATCAAAAACACCAACGGAATTTCTTACCGTCTTGTGTTCAGCAATAATCGAATTGTATTGAATAGGCATTAGGTAACCGGCGAACTCCACAATTTTAGCACCAAGTTTTTGGTGAATTTCATAAAATTTAGTTTTCTTCATACGATTTTTTTCCGTTTAAATACCAATAAAATCTTTTGAACTTTCCGGTATTGAATTAAATAAATTTAAGTAGCGTTATTAATTTCTTCCGTTAATTCTCTTTGGGACTTCTTTGAAAAGAACTTAATTTCATCAATAGAAAGGCTTGGATCTTCAACAAGCTTTAGCTTAATAAAGTATTTAAGCTCCAATTTAAAGAAAGTTCTAAATTTTGATTCTTTCAGCTTCGCCGCAACAGCCGGGTGACATTTAATTATAAGCGACCTTTCCTTAGAAATCCGTTTGAACTTTCTAAGCCATTCTTCAAGATCATAAACCTGATGCGAATGCTTTGTAAGCAACCCGGTGCCAAGACAGTAAGGACAAACCTCTTTCATTGCCTGCATAATGTTCTGGCGAACTCTTTGTCTTGTAATTTGAACGAGTCCAAAATCCGACATCGGAAGAATAGAAACTTTTGCGCGGTCCTTTCTAAATTCTTTTCGAAGCTCGTCATAAATTTTCTTACGGTTTTTATCATCTTCAAGATCGATAAAATCGACTACAATTATTCCTCCAATATCTCTCAACCGTAACTGGCGGCAAATTTCACGGGAAGCCTCCAGGTCTGTTTTTAATGAATTTAATTCTTGCTCTTTGCTTTTAGCATAACGCCCGCTATTAACGTCAATTACGACCATTGCCTCGGTGTGTTCGATAATTAAATATCCGCCGCTTGGTAATTGAACTTTACGCCCCATTAAAGTTTTTATCTGCTCTTCTATTTTGAACGAATCAAAAATTGAATTGGTCGATTTGAAAGGTTCTATTTTATCGGCAAGCTGGGGTTGAACTACTTCGACATAGCTTTTAATTTGTTTGTAAAGCTTTTTTGAATCAATAAAAACTTTAGAAATGTCAGAAGTAAAAAGATCTCTAATTACGCTTGATGTTGTATTCAAATCCTGGTGAAGAAGTGAAGGAGGTTTTTCATTTTTAACATTCGCTTCTATTCCCTGCCAGGTTTTAACCAGATTATTTAAATCATCCTTCAAAGCTTCTTCGGTTTGAAATTTTGCGACAGTGCGAATTATCAATCCAAAATTTTGGGGCAAAATTTCACGAGCAATATGTCTAAGACGTTTTCTTTCTTTGAAGTCCGAAATTTTCTTTGAAACTCCGATTTTATTATCAAAAGGGAGAAGTACACAAAATCGACCCGGGAGTGAAACGGAGGAAGTAACCCTGACGCCCTTATTATTGACAGGTTCTTTTGTAATCTGGATAATGATATCTTCGCCTTTGTGGAGTTTTGGAACTCCGTGGCTATCTAAATTATCTTTGCTGTTTCTTCCGTGAGAATTGCTCTTATTGTTTGGGGATTCTTCATCATCATCCTCATCAACGTCGGAATCATCGCCAAGGATATCCTGAAATTGTTGAGTCCTTGCGCCAATATCCGAAAAATGAAGAAAGGCGTCGTGCTTCATGCCGATGTCTACAAATGCAGCTTTTATACCGGGTAAAACTCTTGCAACCTTACCAAGATAAATGTCCCCAACCATTCTACGATTTTCAGGATAGTCAACAAAAAAGTCGACTAAGTTTCCATCTTCCGTAATTGCTACCCGCGTTTGCGAGGTAGACGAATTGATTATAATTTCTTTTGTCATATAAAACAAACTCGTTTAATGAAATCCAATATTTCATATAAAAAATTCTAAAAGCGAACCGGTTCAACTTTTTAACAGCGCGCTTATTAGCATCGACAATTCGATACCAATCAATTTCGACTTGGCAAATAATCATTAGCCAAAAAACGAGCTGAAATTTATGTAACTCTTTATCTGTCACGATGAACCTTTATTAATTATTTTTTCAGAAGCAATTACTTGAAACACTCTTCAAAATAAGCTTCATATAGCTTGCCTTTACAGGCATCAAATACAAAAAATTTTTAGTGCAATCAGAAAAATCTGTTACGCTTAAACATAAAAGAAAGTTTGCCGGATCAACATCCGGCAAACTTAAAACTAATTTCAGGCGTTACTTGAATTATTATCTTTTAATAATTCTTTTCTACTTAAAGAATACTTACCGTTTTCAACCTTTAACAATTTTACGGTAACTTTGTCGCCTTCTTTATAATAGTCTGTTACTTTATTAACGCGCTTATTATCTATCTGCGAAATGTGAAGTAAACCTTCCTTGCCGGGAAGAATCTCCACAAACGCTCCGAAATCCATAATTTTTGTTATAACTCCGTCATAAATTTCACCGACTTCGGGTGTGGCGGTAAGTTGCTTAATATAATCTTTACACTTAGTAGCACTTTCTTTATTTGGTGAGGCAATACTTACAGCGCCAAAATCATCAATATTAATATCAACGCCAAAAAGTCTTTGCATTCCTTGAATTGTTTTTCCACCGGGACCAATGATAAGACCAATTTGGTCGGTTTCAACTTTCATAGTAATTAATCTTGGTGCAAAAGAAGACAGTTGTTCGCGTGGTTTGTCAATTGCAGAATTCATAATTCCAAGAATATGCAGGCGACCTTCTTTGGCTTGATGCAAAGCCTTTTCCATAATTTCAAATGAAATACCTTGAATTTTTATATCCATCTGGAAAGCTGTAATTCCATTTGTAGTACCGGCCACTTTGAAATCCATGTCGCCAAGATGATCTTCGTTTCCAAGAATATCGGAAAGGATTGCAAATTTATCTTCTTCTTTAACCAGCCCCATTGCAATGCCGGCAACAGGTTTTTGAAACGGAATTCCCGCATCCATTAGACTAAGTGAACCGGCGCAGACCGTAGCCATTGACGAAGAACCGTTCGATTCCAAGATATCAGAAATCACTCTAACCGTATACGGGAAAACATCTTCAGGTGGCATTAAAACTTTTAATGCGCGTTCGGCAAGATTGCCATGACCTATTTCGCGTCTTCCTACTCCGGTCATTCTGCCAACTTCTCCTACGCTAAACGGAGGGAAATTGTAATGAAGCATAAACTTTTTGGTATACTCCTCAAAAAGTCCATCTATTATTTGTTCATCGTTTTTTGTTCCGAGTGTAACTGTCGTTAAGCTTTGTGTTTCGCCTCTGGTAAACAGCGCCGAACCATGCGTCCTAGGAAGAATCCCAAGTTCAATTGTTATTGGACGAATTTGTGTTGTGTTTCTTCCGTCCAACCGGATTCCTTCTTCAAGAATTCTTTTTCTCATTAAATCTTTTTCAAGATCGTGAAGAATTTCACCGATAACTTTTCCTTGCTCAGGATATTTTTCTGCCAAATTCTCTTTTACGAAAGCAGCAAGTTCTTTATTCTTTGCGCTTCTTTCCTCTTTGGCAAGTTTCGAATGAACAATCTCTTTAAATTTGTCGTAAGCTAATTCCATAACATCTTTAACTAAAGCTTCGTCTACAACCGGAGCAATTGCAACGCGTTTTTGTCTTCCGACTTCGGCTTTAAGTTCTAATTGTAAATTAACTAATTTCTTAATTTCCGTTTGAGCAAATTTCAAAGCATCGAGTAAATCCTGTTCGCCAATTTCCTTTGATTCCCCTTCGACCATCATAATTGAATCTGAAGTACCGGCAACGACTAATTCTACATCGCTTTCTTTAATTTGTTTGATGGTTGGATTAACGATGAATTCTCCGTTAATTCTACCGACTCTAACTTCCGCACATGGCCCATCAAAAGGAATATCGGAAATTGTTAAAGCTGCAGATGCTCCAACAGCGGCTAAAACATCAGCATCGTTTTCTCCATCATGGGAAAGGACAAAAGCAATAACTTGGGTTTCATTTTTAAATTCATTGGGAAAAAGAGGGCGAATCGGGCGGTCAATCAGACGCGAGCTCAGAATTTCTTTTTCTGTTGGTCTTCCTTCACGTTTAATAAATCCGCCGGGAATTTTTCCGGCTGCCGAAGTTTTTTCTCTATATTCAACTTGAAGAGGGAAAAAATCCTGTTCTGCTTTTGCTTCTTCAGCCATTACAGCAGATACAAGAACCATCGTGTCACCAAATCTAACCATAACGGCGCCATTTGCTTGTTTTGCAAATCTTCCCGTTTCAATAGATAAAATTTTTCCGCCAATTTCTACTTCTTTTATAACTAACATTTAAAACCTTTACTTTCTAATATTCAATTCTTTAATTATTGTTCTATATCTTTCTATTTCTTTACCGGCTAAATAATCTAAAAGTCTTCTTCTTTTTCCAACCATCATCATTAAACCACGTCTGGAATGATGATCTTTTTTATGAACATTAAAGTGGTCGGTAAGTTCATTTATCCTTTTAGTTAAAAGCGCAATTTGAACTTCCGGCTTGCCGGAGTCCTTTTCATCTTTGCCAAACTGCTTAACTATAGCAAGTTTTTCTTCTTTGGTCATTTTATTTATCCTTATTATTTTGATACAATATAATCCCAGAAATTACCGGGATTAATTAACTAATTTACTTAATATTTTTCTTCCTTCTTCAGTATCCATTTTCATCTGCTTAATAAGTTCGTCTGCAGATGAAAATTTTTCTTCGCCGCGAATTCTAGCAACAACATTAACTGTAACATATTTGCCATAGATTTCTTCATCAAAATCCAAGATATAAACTTCGGTAGTAATTGTTCCTTCGTTATAAAAAGTAGGGCGTTTGCCGATACTCATTATGCCGAAATATTTTTTACTATCAAGAATAAATTCAACGGCATAAATTCCAAGAGCGGGCAGCAGTTTGTTTCTATCGTCAAGGTCGATGTTGGCAGTTGGAAACCCAAGCAATCTACCTCTTTGATCGCCTTTAACAACCGTACCGCTAAAGGAGTAAAATCTATTTAAGAACGAGTTGGCAAGCTTTATATCGCCGCTTACCAGAGCATTTCTAATTTTTGTACTGCTTACCACAACTCCGTTTTGAGAAACAGCATCGACAGCAGAGACTTGAAAACCAAATTCTTTACCTATTTCTTTAAGCGTCAGTTCGTCACCGCCTCTTCCTTTTCCAAAATGGTGGTCATGCCCGATTACAATTTTTTTAACCCCAATAGAGTCCACAATATATTGTTTGACAAACTCTTCCGAACTAATCTGCGAAAATTCTTGAGTAAATTTAATAACCAACAAATTTTGAATACCTAGACTTTTTACAACTTCAATTTTCTCTTGTAGGGTACTAAGCAATTTTATTTCATCGATATTTGGAACAACCGTTCTCGGATGCGGATCAAAAGTGATCAACAAACTTCGTGAATTAAAATGAGCTGCTTCATCAACAACTTTTTCAATTATTTTCTGATGACCGGGGTGAATCCCGTCAAAAGTACCTAAGGTTAGTACCGTGTTTTGATCTCTGTTTACTTCCGATAGGTTGTAAAATATTTCCATTTCAACGTTTGTCTAAACAATAATTTGTAAAAATAAGTTTTTTCATGCTAAAAAGGAAATAAAGAAATCACTTCAAAGCGCTTAAATAAGTTCAAGCTCAAGTTTAAGAAAAAAGCAAAGTTTTACCTGCCAATATTATAGAAATTATATTTGGACGGATACTTTTTCTACAAAATCATCTACAAAAACTGCATTATCGACGGAAAAAGAGCCGATATTTGTTCTGCGCAAAGAACTTAGTAAACCTCCGCAACCTAATCTTTCTCCAAAGTCATGGGCTATAACCCGGATGTAAGTTCCTTTAGTGCAGGTTATTTCGAAATAAATCTCCGGAAGAGAAATTCTGGAAATACTAAATTTTGAGATTGTGATCTCTCTTGCTTCGCGGTAAACAGTTTTTCCTTGCCTTGCCAAATGATAAAGTGATTTACCTTTATATTTTATTGCCGAAAACATTGGAGGAATTTGTCTAATAGCGCCGGTAAATTCGTTTCTTATTTCTAAGATTTGTTCTTCCGTAATTCCGTCAAGTAATCTTTCTTCCGTAATTTCCGTTTCAAGGTCCATTGATGGTGAAGTTTTACCGAGTAAAATTGTTCCCGTA
>JAJYSI010000114.1 GCA_021793635.1 Bacteroidota bacterium | reverse complement strand
CATTATTGTTTGTTCCAAAAGAAGGTCAACCAAAAATGGCGGTTGGTGCATTGCCTAAAGAATCATTAAAACAGGCAATTCAAGAAGAATTACTTACTGCAACAGCCTAAAAAGTTTTGTTACATAGACCCCCCGATGCGGAATTATCAGTCAATGGTATTTCCGCTTTTTTTATTCTTTAAATGATTATAATTTTGTACAGTGAGATACGAACTAAAAATAAATATTTCACTTCTTTTTACAAAAATTAAACGGAGGATATCATGTCAAAGACAGAAACTAATCTTCATGAAGCTTTCTCTGGTGAAAGCCAGGCTAATCAAAAATACCGTGCTTTTGCTAAAAAAGCCGAACAAGATGGCTTTGTTAATATTGCCAGGTTGTTCAAAACAACAGCGGAAGCTGAAAGAATTCACGCAGAAGGACATCTTGGTGCGTTGAATGGAGTTGGCTCAACATTGGAAAATCTTAAAGCTGCTATTGCAGGTGAAACTTATGAATATACGGAAATGTATCCGCCAATGCTTGAAGATGCTATATCGGAAAATCATAAAGCCAAAAGAATGTTCGGCTACGCAGTTAAAGCAGAAGCGGTTCATGCCAAATTATATAAGTTAGCTTTGGAGGCTGTTGAACAAGGAAAAGATTTAACCGGAGTTGAATTTTATCTTTGTCCCGTCTGCGGCAATATTGAATTTGGAAAGCCAACAGAGAACTGCCCAATTTGCGGAACGCTTGCTTCAAAATATGTTCTGATTTAATCGTTAAACTAAAACCTCCAAGGTTTTTAAAATCTTGGAGGTTTAGATTATATTATCTTTTATCCAGTTGTATTTATGACAAAAATTATTATTTCAAAATACATTAAACTTATATTCCCAATTTTTATTCTTTTTGCTTGTACTATGAAAGCCAAACATCTAATAAAAGTGACGAACCAGTAACGGTCAATTCAGTTGACCTGAATAAATATGTCGGTACATGGTATGAGATTGCGAAGATTCCTAATAGCTTTCAAAAAAAATGTGCAAGCAATACTACGGCGACTTATATATTACGAAATGACGGTAACATAGATGTAATTAACCGTTTTACCCAATCAAGGATATAACCCAAACGACTTTGAAATGGACGTTCAGTAAAACTAAACCTCAATTCTTGAAAATAGAAAGCTGCCGGCAACAAGAAGAAGAAAAGTTATAATCGAAAGAACAGCGATATCAATTCCAATTCCAAAATGTGATGCCCCTGTTAATGCAAATCTTAGTCCATCAACGCCATAAGATAATGGATCAACTGCAGCGACTATTTTCATAGCTTCAGGCAATCCTTGAAGCGGAAATAATGCGCCGCTTAAAAAGAAAAGAGGCATAACAAGAAAGCTCATTATTAACTGGAAACCCTGAAAATCTTCGAGCATTGAAGCAATAGCAGTCCCCAGGGCTGTGAAAAGAAGTGAGATTAAAATCATAAAGATCAATGATAGTAAAATCAATCCGACTGAATGAACTCTAAAGCCGGCTATTATTGAAATAACTAATACTATTATTCCTTGAAACACGGAAGCGGTAGCACCGCCGAATACACGCCCAATCATAATGTTCAAGCGGGAGACAGGAGCGACCAATGTTTCTTTTAAAAATCCAAATTGCCTGTCCCAGATCATTTCAACACCTGAAAATATAGCAGTAAATAGAATACTCATTGCTATAATTCCGGGAGCAAGAAATTCTATATAGTTTCCTTGCCCTGCTTTCTGAAATATCGGCCCAAATCCGAAACCGAGCGCGACAAGAAAAAGAACTGGCTGACCTAGGCTTCCTATGATCCTTGACCGCGAACGCAAATATCTTTTTATTTGTCTGAGCCAAAGTATATAAATTGTAGACATTGGTTATCTCCTCCTCCACATCTTGCTGCGCATTCTCATTCTATCAAGCCCTGATGCTTCTTCCTCCCGGATTTTGCTTCCGGTAAGCTCAAGGAATGCGTCTTCTAAATTATCTTTTCCGGTCTGAGCTTTTAATTGTTCAGGCGTTCCACTGGCTACAATTTTACCGTGATCGATTATCGCAATTCTATCGGCTACACGGTCGGCTTCTTCCATATAATGAGTAGTAAAAAATACTGTTGTTTGTTCTTTCTTGTTCAAGTCGTTAATGTAATTCCACATATAATTTCTTGTTTGAGGATCTAAGCCGAGTGTTGGTTCATCAAGAAAAATAATTTTAGGATGATGAAGGAATCCACGTGCAATTTCCAATCTCCGTTTCATTCCTCCTGAATAATTTTTTACAAACTCATTTCTTTTATCCCACAGTTCGACAAAATTTAAAAGTTCTTCAATTCTTGGTTTTCGAATATCAAACGGAACTTTGTAAAGCACGGCATGAAAGTTCATGTTTTCATAAGCTGTCAATTCTTCATCTAAACTTGGGTCCTGGAAGACGATACCGAAGGATTCTCTTACTTTATCCTGATGCAGCGCCGGGTTGATTCCGTTTATTTCAATTTCACCACTTGTGGGATGAAGCAGTGTGGTCAGCATTTTTATTGTAGTTGATTTTCCCGCTCCGTTAGGTCCAAGAAAGCCAAATATCTCAGCTTTCTCAACATTGAAGGAAATATTATCTACTGCTATAAACTCGCCGAATTTCTTTGTGAGGTTTTTTGCTTGAATCATAATAACTAACCGGATAAAAATTGTCCTGTAAATATATCAAGAAGATGCTAATGAAGCAGTAAGTTTTGTCACCTGGATCAGGAGGTTATAATTTCACAATATATGAAAATCAGCTTTTTAATTGCTAAAATAATGGAATAAAGGAAAAAAGCGGTACGTATGAAGAAAACTCATAGGTTTTGACCGTCTAAAAATTATACGCTTTAAAATTTTATTTCTACAAAAAAAAATATTATAATGAAGTGGTTTAATATTTATATCAATTATTTTCTAACAAAATATTGGAGAAACATCAATGAAACGGAATATTTTACTTTTTGTTGCTTTGGTCATTCTTGCTTTAGGGCTAATTACCTCTACTGCAAATGCACAATATGAAGCTGGAAAGAATTATTTGGGACCATCAATCGGATTTGCGTTTCTCGGCAGCACACCTGATTTTGGTGCAAACTACGAATACGGGATAAACATGCAAGATTTCGGTTTAGTTGGTGTTGGCGGATTATTTAGATACTGGGGTTATAACGAAAGTGACTGGAGTTATACAAACATTCTAATTGGTATCCAGGGAAATTATCACTTTGTTGTAAGTGAGAGTAAATTTGATCCATATGTCGGTCTTGTTCTTGCATACGATGCTGGATCTGTTAGCTGGAACGGCCCGGGTGGTTACCATTTTGCCTCTCCTTCATATGGTGGAATGTGGCTTGCTGCACAAGGCGGTGCAAGATATTGGGTTTCACCTACAATTGCCATAACAGGAAGAATCAGCTTTGGAACTTTAAGCTATTCCGGATTGGACTTCGGAGTGGATTTTAAATTCTAATTTTATTCAAAATTCAACAAATATTTTTGAATATCCCTGTATCAAAATATAGGGATATTTTTTTAAATAAGTCACCTTACGCAGAAACAACTCTTTTGAATAATGGAATAATGGAATAATGGAAAATATCACTTAATTTCATGACTCCACTTTTCCAAGAATACTAATCACTCACCTTACGCAAAAGGTTATTATTACATAATGAGAAACCTCCGAGGTTTTCCTAAACCTCGGAGGTTTTGCACTTCACGTCCTTTATATTTGACATTGTCTGCGTAACATGAGTAATCATTTAAGTTGACGCTTATGCGACTTCTTCGCGACAAAATTTATATTCAACATCCCTAAATAGAGAAGCGAATAAACCCTTTTGTGCTCATATGCATCCTATTGAACGAAATATATTAATTTTGAGATGAAAGTTGTAATCGGTTGCGTTCATTAATAAAAATCACTTAAACAATAAGGAATAAATATGTCTACAAAAACAGCATATGTAAAACAAATAAAAGGAATTACTTTTGCAGGTAAGACGGATTCAAACCATTGGGTAACGATGGATGGTCCTGAAAATTTTGGCGGAAGTAACGCCGGAATTCGACCTAAGGAACTTATTCTTCTTTCATTGGCAGGCTGCACCGGAAGCGATGTAATCTCAATCCTCTCAAAGAAAAGAACTCCGCTGGATGATTTCGAGATCAATATTAAAGCAGATGTTGCTGATGAACATCCGCAAGTTTTTACAAAAATAGATCTCGAATATGTTTTCTACGGAAAAAATTTGAATGTAAAAGATATCGAGCGGGCGATTGAACTTTCACAAACGAAATATTGCAGCGTTACGGCGATGCTTCAAAAAGCTGTAGAGATGACGCACTCATACCGGATTGTTGAAGAAAAGAAAATCTAACTTTATAACGAAGCTAAAACGATATGAGAAGTAATAGGCTCGTTTATAACTTCGGAGATAATTTTTAACCCGCACTGTTTAACAAGCGGATTTACTCCGCCGCTGCGAAGAAACAATTTATAATTTTTATAATGATCTTTACCGGCGGAAAATTCTACCAGCTCATTTACTATATTCCACATTTTTGATTTTTTTTGAACTGCGTATTCACCTATGATAATTTTATCAGAAAGAAGCTTTAATTGATTAATCACTGCAACTCTTTCTTCCGGTGGCATCTCATGGATAGCATAAGTTATGATAGAGTAATCAAATTTTCCTTCTAATTGTTTCGTCAGCGCTGAAGCATCAGTATGGATAAAATTTACATTTGAAAAGTTCTGCCCTGATAAAATATTATTCGCCACAAAAATATTTTTTGACGATAAATCAACTCCGGTAACTTTAAAACATTTATCGGCAAGTTGAAAGCAAAGCCTTCCCGTTCCGCAGCCAACGTCAATTACACTACTGCCATCATGAATAAGATTCTTTATAATCGAAAACATTTTATCCTGGTTTGGCGCTATAATCCTATCATAGAATATCCCGTCATACCAATGTATCTTATCTTTCATTTTAATGCCTTTGATAAATCCTCAATTAAATCATCAGGATGCTCCAACCCTATAGACATTCGTAAAAGATTTTGCGGTGTTTTTGTGTTCGGTCCTTCAACTGAAGCACGATGCTCGATTAGACTTTCCGGACCGCCGAGACTTGTTGCGCGCACAAATATTTTAACTTTTGAAGCGACGCGCATTGCATCTTTCTTCGTCGCCTTTACCTGGAATGAAATCATGGCGCCGAATAGTTTCATTTGAGTCGAAGCAATACTATGCCCTGGATGCGAAGGTAATCCCGGGTAATATACTTTCTCAACTTTCCTATGCGAATGCAGAAACTTAGCTACTTGTATTGCACTTTCGGATTGCGCCCTGATGCGTATTGGTAAGGTTTGAATCCCTCTTAATACAAGCCAGCATTCAAATGGCGATGGTACTGCACCGCCGGATTTTTGTATTTCGCGTATCTTCTGGAAGAATTCATCATCCTTTTTTGAAATTACCGCTCCGCCAAGAACGTCGCTATGTCCACCGATATACTTTGTTGTTGCGTGAAGCGCAATATCTGCTCCAAGTTCAAACGGTTGTTGAAGTATCGGCGTTGCCCAGGTGTTATCACAAACAATTTTTATATTTCTCTTCTTAAGCAAAATTGAAATTTTATTTATGTCTATAATTTTCAAAAGTGGATTAGTTGGTGTTTCAATCCAAACTAACCTTGTGTTTTTTCTAAGAGCGTTTTCAACATTGCGGATATTTGTCATGTCAACAAAGGATGAAGAAATATTCCATTTCTCAAAAAACTTAATCAGATTCCTTGTGCCGTGGTAAAGATCGTCAGAAGCAATAATATGATCGCCTGGTGAAAGAGCTTGAAAAATAGTCATTGCGGAAGCGGAGCCGGATGAAAATGCCGCAGCCGATTGCCCGCCTTCAAGTTGTGCAAGACATATTTCAAGTGATTCACGATTTGGATTGTTGCTTCTTGAATAATTATAACCCTTTGGATATTCTCCGTTTGCTTCGCGTTCAAATGTTGTTGATAAATGAATGGGCGGGGTTACCGCACCCGTTGCCGGATCGGACTTTCTTCCTGCATGTACAGAAAGAGTTTCTATTTTCATTTTTACATCTTTCACAAATTTTCTATTTTAATTGCATGCGCAAAATAATAAACCGCGGGCTTAAATGTTTTAGTGTGGCAGGGTGAAAAGTGCGGGGCAGATCAAATGCCTGCCCTGAAAAATATTATTGCTGTTCGACTTGTGAAAATATTTCTAAGAATTCCTCTTCAATTTCTTTGCCCCGGTTTCTTCCGTACCAAAGATGAAGTTTTTCATAAAGCTCCGGTTTTACAATGCCTTCGCTCTTTAATTTGCTGAGTAGTTCTTGCGCTTGTTTCGGGCGCGGACCCCATATAAACAATTCATTGCCTTCCTCATCGAATGCTGCCAACTTCGGTATGCTTCTCGTTCCGTTGGTTAGATATAAATCAATTATATCTAAATTAGAATCCCTTAGTAAAATTCTTAATTCGATATTTGGATTCACTTCCGCAATCTTTGCAATGTGGGGAAGGTTCTGTGCTGAATCGCCACACCAACCTTCAGTAAGCACCATCCAAATTTGTTTCTCTTTTATATTATTAATTGCATTAACTATATTTTTAGAAACGATATAAGTTTTATCAATCCTTCCGCTTCTTTGAAGATTTAATTTATTATATTCAAATATTTCTTTCTGTTCGTCGTTAAGAGTTTCCGGATTTGTATTTGAAATTTCCTCAATGATGCTTTGCATATATTCTCTGTATGTCATTCCTCTGTGCGGTCTTCTATCAATAAAAAACTGATGTGCCATGTAATTGCTCCGGTTAAATAAAAATAATATTCTAACTTAAGTTGACCGCCGTTGTAGGTAAGCCGTTAAAAAGGCTGATCTAAAGTGCTTCGAACAAGTAGCCCACGACTTCAAGTCGTGGGTTGCATAACATAAAATCTTATTTATTAACCGTTTTAACGGTTTTAATGCCTAAATAAAAACTATCGGTCAACTTGAAATTCTAAATTAATCAAATTTTGAGACTAATATCGCGTTTTATATCATGTTTGAAGCATTAGCATACAAAAGGATTCAATTCATTAGCACTTGATTTATAGGTGCAATTTAGTCATTATTAATTGTAAGTTTGAATTGTATTTAGAAAGTTAGAAAAAATGACTACCGAAGAAACAAAATATTTCACTCCTCTTGAAGCAAAAAGAACTCTACCCCTAGTAAAGAAAATTGTTAAAGATATAATCGATACTTCGAAAGAAATAAAACTGTTGGCCGATGATCTTGACGGAAAAATTGAAGATGATCCGCGTGCGAAAAGAATGATCGATAATATCAATGGGTTTATTGGCGAATTGGAAGAGATCGGCTGCTTTTATAAAGATTATAGCTTTACTCTTGGATTAGTCGATTTCCCTGCATTAATAAATGGCAGAGATGTATTGCTTTGCTGGCGAAGCGATGAAGATGAAATAAAATATTACCACAATCTAGATGCCGGCTATACGGGCAGAAAATTAATCCCTGAAGAATTTCTCTGAAAATCTAATTGCCTAAATCAAAACTTGCAGTAGATGTTGCCGTCTGACCTGAGTTCACATCTTTTATCCTGTATATCAAATTGTAATTGCCGTTTTTGTAAGTTGAGTCCAAATCGAATTGCGCTTCCAAAGGAGTATCAGTCATTTTTTCTTTCTTTGATCGGTCAACAACTCTGCTTAACAAAGATTTTACAGTGTCCTTTGCGGGAGTTACAAGATCAATTTCGTATGCTATTGTCGCTTTATATAATCCGTTTTCTTGCTTCTGCTCAAAACCTTTTACGCGCGTCGTTGCATCAACTTCAGAACTGTCGCCCATGTTATATGCAAATGCCTCAGGGCTAAAAGCCTCAAGCTTAGTTTCTGTTTTTTTTGAGCAGGCAGAAAAAACAAATGCGAAAGCAAGTAGAAACATAACAGCGTATTTCATTAACACCTCGACTTTTTAAATGTGGGGCGAAGTGAACCTTCGCCCCGTATAAATTTTACAAATTTAATAAGTCACCTTACGCAAAAGGTTATTATTACATAGTGAGAAACCTCCGAGGTTTTGCACTTCACTTTCTTTATATTTGAAATGTCTGCGTAACATGAGTTAATAATTAACCGTTCTTAGCTTGAAATTCTTTCATGAATTTAACAAATTCTTCAATACCTTTCTTAGGGAAAGCATTGTAAATAGAAGCGCGTAAACCACCGACTGATCGATGCCCCTTTACACCGTCAAATCCTGCGGCTGTTGCCTCTGAAATCAGTTTCTTTTCCAATTCTTCGGTTGCAAGATTAAACGTAACGTTCATTAAGGAACGGCTGTCTTTTTGTGCATGTCCTTTGTAATAACCGTTGCTTCCATCAATGCAGTTGTAAAGAATTTCTGCCTTTTCTTTGTTTGTCTTATACATTGCTTCAAGTCCGCCGTTTTTCTTCAACCATTTAGCAACCAACCCGATAATGTAAATACCAAATGTAGAAGGTGTGTTATACATTGAATTATTTTCAGCATGTATTTTATAATTCAGCATCGTGTGGAGCGAATCTGAGCTGCGCTCAAGCAAATCTTTTCTGATAATAACTAATGTAACCCCGGAAGGTCCCATATTTTTTTGCGCACCGGCA
>JAJYSI010000113.1 GCA_021793635.1 Bacteroidota bacterium | reverse complement strand
ATTGTTTTCATAAATGTACTTTTATCTTTTGTTTTAATATAATTAGCAATTCCATTCTGAGCTAAAAGTTTTGGCAGCAACGGATTATTGTTATTAAATTGATCGATTTCTTTGCTCATAACTTGAGAAGCTTCGGCATACTTCCCTTTCGGCATCATTGCATCCGCATAACCGAGCCTAAGAATAATTCTAAACTCATCAGCCGGTAAATAGCCGTTAAAATTATAATATGATTTCCCGGCATGATCTAAAAAGTAAAACGAAGGAGTCCAGTAAGCGGCAAGTTGCTTTCTGATTTCTCGCTCTTTTATTAAATCAAGTTTGAGCAGAACAAACCATTCGTTCATTTCTTCTTCTACTTTGGGAACAGTATAAGTTTCCGCATATAATTTTTTACAGCCGCCGCATCCGTCCATTTCAAATTGAAGAAGAATCGGTTTGTGCGATTTTAATGATTCTTCTTTTGCCTGTTCGAAATTTGTTAACCACATAATTTAATCTTTCTAATTTTGAAATAAGGAATATGGGAGTAATGGAGTATGGAGTATGGAATATGGAGTATGGAATATGGAGTATGGAGTATGGAGTATGGAGTATGGAGTATGGAATATGGAATATGGAGTATGGAGTATGGAGTATGGAATATGGAGTATGGAGTATGGAGTATGGAATATGGAATATTGGAGATGGGAGAATTTCATACTATTACATTTCACTATTATACCTGTTTTTAATGATTTCCTTAATAAATAAGGTTAAATAAATAACCTACGATAATTATTCCTACTGCGACAACGCCTACGAATGTCAAAATTAACGGAAGCTTTAATACTTTTTTAAGAATAATAGTTTCCGGAAGCGACAAACCTATAACAGACATCATAAAGGCAAGCACGGTACCAAGTGAAGCACCTTTTTCTAATAAAGCTTGCACTATGGGAATTATTCCCGCTGCATTGGAATACATTGGTACACCAATCAATACAGCAACCGGAACAGACCACCATACACCTTTTCCCATTAAGCCTGCCATAAAGTTTTCAGGTACATAACCGTGTATTCCTGCACCAACGGCAATACCGATTACAATGTAAATCCAAACCTTACCGACAATTTCTCTTACCGCATCTACTCCCGCAGTAATTCTTTCTCCAAAGGTTGGTTTTTCTTCTTCCATTTGAACTTGTCCGGCTTTAATTTTATAAACCCAATCTTCAACATATCTTTCAAGCTTTAATTTTCCGATTACAAAACCAGAGAACATCGCTATGATTAATCCGGTTGACATATATAAAAGTGCAGTCTTCCATCCAAATAGGCCAAAGAGAAGGACAACAGCAACTTCATTTATCATCGGAGCAGCTATTAGAAAAGAAAATGTAACACCAAGCGGTATACCGCTTTCTACAAAGCCAAGAAACAAAGGGATAGCAGAACACGAACAGAACGGAGTTACGATTCCAAGCAGACTTGCAGAAATATTTCCTGCAAATAGCTTTTTACCGCCGAGCATTTTCCTCGTTCGTTCCGGAGAGAAATATGTGCGAACTATGCCAACACCAAAGACAATTAAAACCAAAAGTAATAGAACTTTCGGAACTTCAAATATGAAAAAACTTACTGCCAATGTAAGGCGGGAATCCTGAGGTAAATTAAGCAGACTAATAACGAAAAGATTGGTAAGTGTTTCTAAATTCAGATACAATAAAAGCCATAATGGTAATAAAAGAATAGGTATTAAATATTTGTTTCTATCTAATGCTAATGCACTTTTCATTTTTTAACTAAACCTTTTCTATAATTCATGTTCTTAGAAGATTCCTTAATTTACATTACTCTTGAGAACTACAAAATATTTTTTCTGAAACCATAATGCTACGTTCACCAAACCAATCATAACCGGTACTTCTACAAGCGGACCGATAACTGCAGCGAATGCTTCCCCGCTGTTAATACCAAATACTGCAACTGCAACAGCAATAGCTAATTCAAAATTATTACTGGCTGCCGTAAAAGAAAGTGTTGCTGTCTTTGAGTAATCAGCTCCGACTTTCTTTCCCATATAGAACGAAACGAGAAACATTATCACGAAATAAAACAGTAGAGGAATTGCAATACGCACAACATCGAGAGGAATCTTTACAATGTATTCGCCTTTAAGCGAAAACATAACAATGATTGTGAACAGCAGTGCAATGAGAGTTATCGGACTAATTTTTGGTATAAATTTATTCTGATACCAATCTTTGTTTTTCAATTTTATTAATGTGAATCGGGTAATTATTCCGGCAATGAATGGTATTCCGAGATAGATAAATACGCTTTCAGCAATTTGACCTATTGTAATATCCACCTTAAAAGTTTTCAAGCCCAGGGCTGAGGGAAGAACAGTTAAGAACACATAAGCGTAAACTGAGAAAAACAAAACTTGAAAGATTGAATTGAATGCCACTAAGCCAGCGGCATATTCAGTATCTCCTTTAGCTAATTCATTCCACACAATAACCATTGCAATACAGCGTGCAAGACCAATCATAATCAATCCTGCCATGTATTCAGGGTAGCCTTGTAAAAAAATTATGGCAAGTACGAACATTAATATTGGTCCGATTATCCAATTTTGAATTAATGAAAGTGAAAGTATCTTTACATTTTTGAATACATCTCCAAGTTCTTCATATTTAACTTTTGCAAGCGGCGGATACATCATCAGGATTAGTCCGATTGCAATGGGAATATTAGTGGTGCCGCTCTGAAACTTATTCCAGAAACCAACAATGCCCGGAAAAAGGTAGCCGGAGAATACCCCTATAAACATTGCAAGAAAAATCCATAGAGTTAAATACCGGTCAAGAAATGATAATTTTTTAGAAAGCATTCATCAGCCAATGTGTTAATGTGGTTTTAGTAGGCAGCTTTCCGCTTAATACTACTTTACCGTTGATTATCAGTCCCGGGGTACTAAGAATACCATAACTCATAATTTCCCGGTAATCTGTGATTTTTTCTATTGAAGCATTTATATTATTCTCTGAGACTGTTTCCCTGCACAGCCTTTCAAGATTTGTACAATTTGTACAACCCGGTCCAAGGATTTTTACATCTAGCATAATTTAAACCTTTATATTTTAATATTATTTATAGCATCTGATAAACCGATGAATCGGTTAAAAGGATTTCTTTTTTATCTTTTTTCCCACGAATAAAATTCGTGGGCTGCTATTATAGCTTTTAATTGATTTCTTACTAACCACATTGTCATTTCGACGATCTGCAGAAGGCGGAAGAAATCACATGTATAGCACCGGTGCACGAGTTGTGCATGGGATATCTCCCCGCAAACCCCGCATACGGGGTAAACGGGGCAGGCGCTCGAGTCCGCCGCAATATGACAAATGAGTTCGGGAATGACAACCCTACACTAATTCTCTATTATAGAATTTGTAAAACTCATCTTTAATTTCATCTCTTACTTTTCTAAAAGACGAAAGAATTTCTTCTTCAGTTCCGGTCGCGTCCGCCGGGTCTTCAAATCCCATGTGAAGCCGGTTAGTAACTTTTCCTACAAAAACAGGGCAAGTTTCTTTAGCGTTATCACAAACTGTAATTACAAAATCAAATGATTCACTCAAGAATTTATCAACCATCTTCGGATAATTTTTTGAAATGTCTATCCCAATTTCCTTCATCACCTGAATTGCTTTAGGGTGAACTTGTTTTGATGGATTTGTTCCGGCTGATAATACTTTCAATTCCGGATCAAAGGATTTTAAGAATCCTTCAGCCATTTGACTGCGGCAGGAATTACCTGTACATAATACTAATATTTTTTTCTTCACTAAAACTCCAAATTTAAAATTAAGTCGATGTTAATTGCAGCAGCTTGATGACGGCGCCGCAACTTTTGCGAAGTCCATAGTTAATATAGAGCTTATTTCATCATTGCATTCTTGTAATATACTTACTAACTGAGCTTGCTTGTCTTGAATTTCATTCTCTAATGGATTAGATCGAATGCTGTTAACAAGTGAACGCATCTCAGTAATTTCTTCTTGAGTTAAAGAACCATCATATTGTTTTTGCTGAAATCCTGCCGCAAGAGAATTGTACTTTTCAGTTAGAGTTTGTATTTCTTCATTGTTTTCATATTTATTAATAGCTTCGTTATATTCTATCACTTCCGGCACTGCAAATAATCTATTTACAAATTGATCTGCTATTGATTTAATTTGATTATCCATTTTTCATTCTCCTTTATGAGCAACAGCTGCTTTTTGGTTTAGCTAGTGAGGCAAAATTAAAATTTAATTTTTCACTTACGTATTGGTTTACTTCTTTGCATAAATTTATAAGCGCTTCCTGCGATTCAAAATAATTTTTCAGTGTTTCATTTTTAAGCATAGCATTATTTTTCTCTTGAACAATTTTATATTCTTGTTCTGAAGCGCCTCCGTATTGGGCTTTCGTTTGATATTCTTGCGCAGTTTGGTTATAGTCCCGCAAAATTGATTTTGCTTCTTCATCCATTCTGAATATTTCGCGCGTCTCGATGAATCGGTTGTTCTCTTTGGAATCAACTAACGCTTTACCTAAACTGCGGGAAGTATCGAATAAACTTTCTTTCACTTGCTTTGAAATTAAAATTGTTTCTTCACTCATTGTTTTTATCCTAAATTATTATTTTATGTTAAATTGATTTATAGATTGCTTCGGACCAGCGTCCTCGCAATGACTGTTGCTTTTTCTGTCATTATGAACGAGTTTGCCTGTCGGAAGACAGGTCTTCGAGCGAAGCAATCATGACATTTCCAGAGATTGCTTCATCCCTCGCAATGACTATTGGCTATAGCAATTATACCCCCCTTTTTTCTCATAATCATTTCACTAATATGTTATTAATAAATAAAAGATTAGCAGCTTTCTCAATCATGCCCATACCTCTAATTTCACTATCGAGCAGAGGCATTACCGTAACCGGTAATTGGAATCTCTCTTTTATTTCTGCAAGATATTTTTCCTGCATCTTTCTTCTCTTAATGAAGAATTCATTTGTGCAGTATTCCGGTTCAAGCACTTGGTTAGCAACTACAAACTGCGTTTGAATTCCGGCTTCTTTCAAATCAAGCATTGCTCTGTAAGCCTCAATTACCGGCGTGGATTCCGGGTAAACCACAAATGAGAATATCGATTGTTCCGGATTTTTCATTCGAGCAATAACCTTATCAAACCTTTTTTGAGTAACAGATTTCGCTTCCTGGCTTTTATCATTTGTAGTAACCATTAAACTAACCTGGTCGCTGTAATCAAAAGGCAATTCCAACAAACGAAGAGTGTGTCCGGTTGGCGCGGTATCGAAAACAACAAAATCATAATCATCGCTTTCCACATAGCCCATAAATTTATCGAATGCCGCCATTTCTTCTGTGCAAGGTGATTCAAGCTCTTCTTTAATCGCAACCATCATATCTTCGGAATATTTAGGTTTTGATTCTTCAATAATTCTTTGCCTATATTCCTCAGTAGCTTTTTCCTGGTCAACAATTACAGACCAAAGATTTTCAACGCCTTTAACTTTCTGAATATGGTCAGTAATATTTTGTTCGAGCACTTCGCCAATGTGCGCTGCCGGGTCGGTTGTGAGTAGTAGCGTTTTATACCCCTCGGTTGCAAACTTGTAAGCCGTTACTACGGAAATTACAGTCTTACCAACTCCCCCTTTACCTGTAAAGAAAATAGATTTTGTTTTGCCGTTTGGTGTTATTATTTCGTCAATTGAATCCGCTATGAAATTTTTAAACACAGTTTTTTGTAATTCGCCGTTATCTATCGAATAAGTTTGTTTATTTGAATTAGCGAACAAATCCTTCTCAATATTCAGCAGTCTTTCCACACCTTTAATTTCGCCGTCGCGCTGATACATTTTTCTAATTTTAATCGGGAAATCAGATTCTATAATTTTTATATACTTTTGCTGCATTTCAAATCTGCTTTTGAAAAATGGATGTTCACAGACTTCTTCCGGAAGCATTCCGTTAATAATCAATTCAACATTTTTAACGCCTATTTCATTTAATTCTTTTGATGAGCGTTTGGTCTCGTAAACAGAAGTTTCTTCCGGTTGTAGAACAAACATAAAAGTGGTTCTTTCTGCATCGCCCAACAAACGTGTTGCTTCATCATACTTCACTTTATTTTCCTGAATAGAGGCAACCGGACCTATACAAGTATTTCCGCTTCCTTTGGCGCTTTCTTCAATGTGCTTGCTCCAATCTACCGGTAATTCGAGAAGACGAATTGTGTGCCCCGTAGGTGCGGTATCAAAAATTACCACATCATAGTTCTCGCCCTTGCCTTCTTTTTCCGCAACCATAAAATCAACGAATCTATCGAACGAGGCAATCTCGGTTGTGCAAGGCGAATTAAATTGTTCTTCTAATACTACCATTACATTTTCGGGCATAACTGCACGCATTGGCGCCAGTATTCTTTCTCGATATTCTTCAGTCGCTTTGTCAGGGTCGATTTCCATTCCCCACAAGTTGTTCAGCAGAGGAGTAATTTTATGTCCGATTTCTGATTCAAATACATCTGCTAAATTACTAGCCGGATCGGTTGTAACAATTAAAGTTTTATTACCTTTATTTGCATAGTGAACAGCAGTTGCGCAAGCCATCGTTGTTTTTCCAACGCCGCCTTTACCGCTGAAGAAAATATATTTTGTGTTATTCATAAGTGTCTCCTAATAGAACGCTGATTAAGCGGATTAAGCCGATCAGCGCAGATTTTTAAATTCGTTTTTAAAGATTTTTCTTTTGAATTGAGGTGTTTTACCAAAATTCAACAGCAATCCAACTTCACAATTAGTCGCCCGTAAATAATTTATTAATTGAGCTTCGTGTTCCGGGCAAATACTTTCCGCTGCTTTCAATTCAATAATAACGAGATCATTGACTATTAAATCGGCAAAATACTCACCAACATTTTTATTTTTATAAAAAACTTCGATCTGTTTTTGTCTTTCACATTTCAAACCAAGTTCATTCAATTCAATCATCATTGAATTTTCATAAACTTTTTCTAGAAAACCATAACCAAGCTTATTGTAAACATTATAAAACGCTTTTAGAATTAAATCGGTAATATTTTTATGTAATAATTCGGTTTCCATAATCCGTTTAAATCCGCTAAATCCGCGTTCTATTCTTTTTCTTTTACAATTACTACCAGTTCATCAAAGCTTGGGTATGATTTTTCCTTCACAACTTTGCCGTCAACCAGGGTTAACGGAAGAGCCTCAACACCGTTTGACTGCAGCCGTTTCATAACTTCCGGCTGCTGCATAAATTTTGGTCCTTGCTGGCTAAGTAAATATCTTTCAATCTTTACCCGCCCATCGTATTCCTTTTTAACTTTTAGAATCGCTTCATTTATATCCAGCAGCGCGGGATCAATATCCGGTCCGCATAACCCTGTCGGGCAGCACATCGGCGGATCATAAATTTCTATTGTCATTTTCTCATTCCTTTTTTTTAATTTCAATTTTCAATTCTGTCATTGCGAATGAAGTGAAGCAATCTCACTTTACTTTAGATTGCGTCAGTCACTATCGCTCCTTCGCAATGACGGTTCTACTTTTGTCATTGCGAGCGAGCCTGCCTGACGGCAGACAGGTCTTCGAGCGAAGCAATCTCATTCACTGCGTTAGATTGCTCCGTCAACTTCATCTCATCGCAATGACTGTCTATTAGCAGCATCCGCCACCGCCGCAGCAGCTACTGCCACTGTTTTGGGAATCACGCGACTTAACATTTACGGTTTGTTCACCAAGTATAGCAAAGCCGCCATATACCTGCTGAAGATTATCACTTCCGCATTGTTCGCAACTTAAGTTTAGCCTTTCTTCTTTTTCTTTAACTGTGGCTTTTACATCAAAATAGTAACCGCATTCTTTGCAATGATATTCGTACGTAGGCATAGTACTAAACCTCCTTATAATTATTTTTCGTTCCAACTACTGTAATGCTAAATATTCCTTTTAGGTTTTCTTTATATTCTTTAATTCCTTTATCCAATAGATAGAGTGCTAACAAGTCTTCAGGCAAAACAATCCTTTTTGTTTTCTTTATTTCAATATCACTAAATCCGGTATCTTTGATAATTTGCAGGTAGTCTTCTAGTTGTAAAGCTCCCGCTACACATCCGGCATATAATTCTGCTGATTTCTTTAGTTCTTCATTTAGTTCGCCTTGAATAACAACATCCGAGATACAAAAATGAGCGCCAGGTTTTAGAATTCTGTAAATTTCAGAAAATGCTTTTACTTTATCAGGTACAAGATTTAACACACAATTGCTTACAACTACATTAACAGTATTTTCCTCAATTGGAATTTCTTCAATATCGCCTAACTTAAATTCAACATTTTTATAACCGAGTTTTTTATTATTATTGTTTGCTTTTTCAATCATCTCTTCAGTCATATCAATTCCAATTACTTTCCCCTCTTTTCCAACAATCGACCTTGCAATAAAAACATCATTACCAGCTCCGCTGCCAAGGTCAACAACTGTATCGCCTTTTTTTATTCCGGCATACTCAGTTGGTAAGCCGCAGCCAAGTCCCAGATCGGCTTCCGAGACATAACCATCAACATTTTTATAGTCATCGCCTATCATTGTGAAGCCTATCAAATTTGAACTGCCGCAGCAATACGAAGAAGGACCGCAACATCCTTGTCCTTGTGTGCCAAGAGCAATTT
>JAJYSI010000112.1 GCA_021793635.1 Bacteroidota bacterium | reverse complement strand
TGCTTCCGCTTGATCCCTGTGGAATTATCATTATACTATTTGCTGCCTTTCTCTTTGGAAAGGTACAAGTTTATGATGGGCGGCGGAGTGGCTTATTATTACGGACAGCAAATTAGATTGTTCGGCAACGACCAAATCTCCAGCCGCGAAACTCAGATTGCTTACGGTATTCAGGTTTCGGTTTCGATGGATTATTACTTAACTAAAAATATCATAATTCATGGAGGCATGAAGTTCCGTGATCCGCAGTTTGTTGTGAATAATACTTATGACAGAAAGACCGTAAATTATAAAGGGAATACATACCTAATTGCTCAGGATTCTTTCACCTCCAAAATCAATGTTGACGGCGTAGCTTTCGATCTCGGCGCCGCGTTTGAGTTCTGATTTATTTTTATATTGCATCCTGAATTTCAATTATTATGATTAACAGAATTTACTTAACCGGTTTTATGGGTTCCGGTAAAAGCACAATCGGACCGATACTTGCAAATACGCTTGGCTGGAATTTTTTCGATCTTGATAATGTTATCGAAAAGAAAGAAAATTCTTCAGTTTCCAGAATATTTGAAGAGAAGGGGGAAGCATATTTCCGGAAGCTGGAAAGCGAGACTTTGATAGAGCTTTCTTCTACAGAAAATTCTATAATTGCTTTGGGCGGAGGAACGATTACAACTAAAAGTAATGTTGAGGTGCTAAAGAAAACCGGTAAGATAATCTACTTGAGAATATCTCCTGAATCCGCTTATTACCGGCTTCGTCATAAGCGGGATAGACCAATTTTAACAAAGAACGGAACCGTGAATCTCGGAAAGATTGAATTCATTAATAAAATAAATAATCTTCTTGATAAAAGAAAAGAATTTTATGAACAAGCTGATATAATTATCGATGCCGATAAGATATCGCTTGGCAAAACAGTGGACAAGATTGTTAAGCTAATAACTGATTAAAAGGTAATTTATTTCGTGAAGAAAATACAAGTATCATTAAAAGAAAATCCATATCCGATTTTAATTGGAAGCGGAATCTTAAATCAACTTGAAGATTTGCTGGAAAAATATCGGACTAATAAAAATTTGCTGTTCATTATAGATGCAAATGTTGAGAAAACTAATCCGGAAAAAATTAAGAGTTGTCTCGCCTCAAAATATAAAAAGTTGAATTTCTACTTTCTTAAGCCCGGTGAAAAGTCAAAATCTTATATTGAACTAAACAAAATTTATTCTTTCCTGTTAAATAATAATTACGGACGGGATACCACAATCATTGCGGCAGGCGGCGGTGTAACAGGAGATCTTGCCGGATATGCAGCGGCTACTTTTATGCGGGGCATTCAATTGATTCACGTCCCCACAACGCTGTTAGCGGCTGTTGACAGTTCAATCGGCGGCAAGACGGGGATTAACTTCGAAAAGAAAAAAAATATGATCGGCGCATTTTACCAGCCGAAATTTGTCATCATCGATACGGAACTTCTTAAGACTTTACCAAAATCAGAGTTGACTTCCGGTTTCGGGGAAATTGTTAAATATGCTTTTCTTTCCGATGAAAAATTTTTTACTTATGTAATTGACAACTACCGGAAAATTTTTGAGTACGATAATGAAGTTCTGCAAAGAATAATTTCTGATTCTGCCTCAATAAAAGCTTCAGTAGTTTCGCAGGATGAAAAAGAATCCGGCTTAAGAAAAATTCTGAACCTAGGGCATACATTTGCGCATGCTTTTGAAACTAAACTAAACTTTAGGATAAAGCACGGCGAAGCAGTTGATGCAGGAATTATTGCTGCACTTTTTCTTTCGAATGATATCGGGCTTCTATCGACCAATTCATTAACCGATCTGCTTTCTCTTCCGCTGAAAATAAAAATCCCTTCCAGATTAAAAGGACTCGATAAGGAAGATTTGTTCAACATCATGCTTCATGATAAAAAGAACAGGAACGAGCAGATTAAATTCGTCCTTCTATCCGGCATTGGTAAAATCATTCTGGATGCAGAAGCGGGGAAGAGAGAAGTATTTAATTCTATTTCCCAAATGGAAAGTATAATTTAGCTTTTGAATACTAATATTAAACAGCTGGCTAATATTAGCCAAAATTAAATCTAATAAATTAACTTTCGAGAAAGGGATCGCTTTAAAAGAGGACTGCCGGATTGAGGGATAATCCGGCAGCTAGAGTGACATTCTTGTAGGAGGGATGTTATGCTTAAAACTATTTTCTATTTTCAGCTTATAAATGTCAACTGACATGCCATAAAAATTATTTCATTTTTAACCATTTTTCGAAGGTTTTGCTATTGAGAAGCATTTTTTACAGGTAATAATTACCGAATAGCTTACGTTTTTTCCGTCAATTAGTTTTAGTTTCGTTTTAAAAAGAAGGACCCCGATATAAATCGGGGTATAAAATGTGAGGGATATGCTTAAAACTATTTTCTATTTTCACATAATATTTATCAAGTGATGTGCCAGTTTAATTTTAAGCTAAAAAAGCATTCAAGATTAAAACAGTGTGCCTTCTTTTAAGAAATTTTGAATATAAGTGTTTACTATGAGACAAAGTGTTTCCTAAAAATTTGTTAACTTTGCCGTCGAAAATTCTACCGGAGTTTATAGAAATGAGTGTCGTAAATTTAGATTATGATATTGATGTTGAGAGTGAAATTAAACGGCTCAAAAAAGAATTAAACGCTGTTATTTTAGCTCATTACTATCAAGAGTCGGAAATTCAGGACTTAGCAGATTTTGTTGGTGACAGCCTTGAACTTGCAAGAAAAGCCAAATCAACAAATGCAGATGTAATTGTTTTTGCAGGCGTTCATTTTATGGCGGAAACTGCAAAGATATTAAATCCAAACAAACTGGTACTTTTACCTGATCTTGAAGCCGGCTGCTCGCTTGCGGATAGCTGTCCTGCGCCTCTGTTTAAAACTTTTAGAGAGCAACATCCGGATCATGTTGCGATCACTTATATAAACTGCACCGCTGAGGTAAAAGCTCTAAGCGATATTATCTGCACTTCAAGCAATGCCGAAAAAATTATAAACCAGATTCCTTTAGACAAACCTATTTTATTTTCTCCCGATAGAAATTTAGGAAAGTATCTGATGAAAAAAACCGGGAGAAAAATGCTTTTATGGGACGGCTCCTGCATTGTGCATGAGACTTTCAGCGAAAGAAAAATTATTGATTTGAAAGTTCAGCATCCCGGCGCAAAAATAATTGCTCATCCGGAATGCGAGGATACGCTTCTTAACCGGGCTGATTTTATCGGATCTACAAGCAAGCTTCTTAATTTCGTACTTTCAGATAATTCATCCAGCTATGTTGTTGCAACCGAGCCGGGTATTATTCACCAGATGGAAAAGATTGCGCCGCATAAGACATTTATCGCTGCCCCTCCGGAGAAGAATTGTAACTGCAATGAATGCCCATTTATGAGGCTGAACACTCTTGAGAAGCTTTATCTTTGCATGAGAAACAGGAAGCCTGAAATTATTCTTCCTGAAGATATTATGATTAAGGCTCTTCGTCCAATTGAACGAATGCTTGAAATGAGCTAAGCTTTCTTTAAAATAATTTTGAATGTAGTTCCTTCGCCAGGTGCGGAAGTTTTTACAAAAATTTTACCTTCATGGTATGTCTCAACTATCCTTTTCGATAGGCTTAACCCGAGACCCCAGCCCCTTCTTTTAGTACTGTAGCCGGGACGGAAAATATCCTTCCGTCTTTTCATTTCTATTCCTTTGCCGTTGTCCGTAGCTTCTATTTCAATGTTGTTTCTAACTGACTTTATGTCAAAATTTATTTTGCCTTCCTTATTTTCAATTGCATCAAGTGCGTTCTTGATTAGGTTTTCAATAACCCATTCAAATAATTCTGCATTTAATTCTGCGCAGACATTTTTGTCTCCGGTAATAGTCAGATCAACATTTCTACCGGATTGCGGCAGCCTTCTTTGAAAATAATCAACAACAGTTTTTACGGTTTCATACACAGATTGTTCTTTTAACTCCGGTGTTGCGCCTATTTTCGAAAACCGGTATGTTATCTTATTAAGCTTCTCTACGTCGTTGTTTATTTCTTCGGAAATGTCCAGCACTTTGTCGGGATCTTTGTAACTAAGTTTGAGCATTTCGAGCCATCCCATCAAACTGGAGATTGGCGTTCCGAACTGATGAGCAGTTTCTTTAGCCATACCAACCCAGATATTGCTTTGCTCATTCTTTTTAATATTGCTGAAGCCGATATAACCCAAAACGATAAACAACGCCGCAATTACGATTTGCAAGTATGGATAATATTTTAATTGAGTAATCAAATCGGAATCACCGTAATGGATTCTCTGCAGAATGACAGAATCTTTATAAGTTACATTTATGGGATGATGAGTTTCATCCATCTCTTTTACTTTAGCCTCGAAGAAGCTTTCTAATTGCTGGGCAGAAAGGGAAGTATCATAATTAATATTCCGTACATCTTTAATATCGTCTTTATTTATTATTGTAACTTTATTATCCGGTCCGGTATTTATTAAGGGGAAGTCAATCGGTTTAAGAATATTCTCGAATAGAAAGGTAATATCCGCATCGGATCTGGATGTATTGGCAACATACTCAATGCCTTTTGCGTATAGCTGAACGATTTGTCTTTCTTTTAATTGAAGCTGCTGAACAAGTATTTGTGTATAATACAAAGTACCAGCAGCAATTATAATAGCAATAACAAGGAGAGTAATTTTAATGTTAATGGATGCCGGTCCGCCTGACATTTTCATAAAGTTAAATCCTCTTTTCTGAATCCAGTTCCATAACTCCGGTTAAAGTTCCAGATCGATTTTGAATATAAATTTTGTCTCGTCATGCCGGAAAAATAAAAAAATTGACGAGACTAAAAAAGAGAGTTCTGCTTAGCTTTAATCAACAAAAAATGTCTGGTTGCGGTTTGGACCGACTGAAATAATCTTCAGTTTTATACCGGATTTTTCTGCGATAAACTTTAGATAATCTTTTGTTTCTCCCGGAAGCTCCGAAAAAGACAAACAGCCTGAAATTTCTTTTTTCCATCCCGGAAGGACTTCATAAATGGGCTTAACTTTGCTTAAGCGCTCTACATCGGTTGGAAACGATTTTAATGATTTCCCATCTAGTTCGTAACCCACACAGACTTTTATTTTATCAAACTTGCTTAGCACATCAAGCTTTGTAACAGCAACGGAATCTATTCCGTTTATCATTGCAGAATAACCGACAAGGAATGCATCAAACCAGCCGCATCTGCGCGGTCTTCCTGTGGTTGCACCGTATTCGGCGCCTATCTTTCTAAGCTGTTCACCTTCTTCATCCAGAAGTTCGGTGGGGAACGGACCGAAGCCGACTCGTGTTGTATAAGCTTTAACAATTCCGTATACAGAATCTATTTTTGTCGGCGGGATTCCGGTGCCGATACATGCGCCGCCTGAGGTTGGGCTTGATGAAGTTACATAAGGATAAGTCCCGTGGTCAACATCAAGCAATGCACCTTGGGCTCCTTCAAGCAAAATGGATTTGCCTTCGTCTATGGCACTGTTCAAATAAGCCGGAACATCTTTTATATACTTATCAATCAGCTTATCGAACTCGACGTATTGTTTTATTATTTCTTCAACGTCAAGTTCTTCGTGCTCATAAACTTTTTTTAATAAATTGTTTTTCTCTTTCAGGTTCTCTCTAATCTTTTCTTCAAGAGATTTTCTATTAAGAAGATCGACAATCTTTATTCCTTTTCTTGCGTACTTGTCGATGTAGCAAGGACCGATTCCTCGTCCGGTGGTTCCGATTTTATTTTCTCCGCTCTCGCTTATCGAATCCAGCAGTTTGTGGTACGGCATAATCAAATGTGCATTGTGGCTGATGAACAATCTTCCGTCTACTTTAATATTGTTCTTTTCAAGAAGATTTATTTCTTCAAGCAGAGCTGTCGGATCTATAACAACGCCGTTGCCAATTACGCAGATTACATCCTCTCTTAAAATGCCTGATGGAATAAGGTGGAGTATGTACTGCTTGTCATTTATAGATACCGTGTGCCCGGCGTTTGCGCCTCCCTGGTAGCGGGTTACAATGTCGTAATTCTCGCTAAGTATATCAACTATTTTTCCTTTGCCTTCGTCACCCCATTGGCTGCCTACAAGAACTGTTACGCTCATATTCTTTTCCTTAACAGATTTGTCCTATTCAATGTTCACTTAACAAAATAAAAACTCCGAATTCGAAAATCCGGAGTTTTCATTATAAAACCTATGTGTTTTAAATTTTAATTGCCGAAACTTTTAACAGCTTCCTCGACGGTTTCGTAAGATTCAAAAATCTGGCTGAGTTTTGTAATAACCAGCAAGCTTTCAATCTTTTCGGTTGTTCTTGCCAGTTTCATTGAGCCTTCGCCTTTTTTAATTGTGGTTAAGCCGCCGATTAGCATACCCAAACCGGAGCTGTTCATAAATTTTACTTCTGAGAGATCGACCACAATGTTTTTCTTACCTTCATCAAGCACCTTGTGAAGAAGTTCGTTAAATTCTTTTGTATCGTCACCTCCCATTACATTCCCTTTAAGTTCAATGACAACTGCATTATATTGTTCGTGATGTTTTAACTTCATGAATAACTCCTAAAATTTTGTATCAAATTTAATTAGATACGGTTATTTTTGCAAGAACATTTGAATTAAAATCTTATTAATTTTAGGGAACAAAGAAAATAAATCTCCGTCTAAAACCATGAAAAACAAAAAGAAGAATGAAGAGTTGCCTTTACCTCAGATTTTAAACTTAGATGACGATTTTTCGTTGATAAAAAGGTTTATCGATGGCGATGAGTCGACGTTTAGTATCCTTGTCCAGCGGCATAAGGAGAAGGTACGGAACATAATTTATTTAACTTTGAACAACCACGACCTGGTTGACGACATTGCACAGGAAGTATTCCTTACTGTTTATAAGAATTTAGGAAGCTTCCGTTTTGAATCACAATTTACAACATGGCTTTACCGGATAACGGTAAATAAGTGCAAAGATCATCTTAGGAAAATAAAAATACGGCAGATCTTTTCGCCAATAAAAGATTCCGAGGAAGAGCTTGGTTACGAAACGGCACCGGAAAATTCAGATATAAAAGAGATTGTACATAAAGCAATTGCCAAGCTGCCGGATAAGTTACGGGTGCCGCTGCTGCTTAAGGATATTGAAGGATTGAGTTACCAGGAAATTTCAGAATCTATACAATGTGAGATTGGTACTGTGAAATCGAGAATTTTTAGAGCGAGGGAAGGTTTGAAAGAGCTGTTAAAGCCTTACAAACAGGAGTTATTGTGATGAAAAGTTTTTACAATAAATATGAACGTTTATCAGCATACTTAGACAACGAGCTTTCCGATGAAGAAGTTAAAAAGCTTGAAGATGATTTAAAATTTTCCAAAGAGCTTCAGGAGAAACTTGATGAGTTAAAGCGTATAAAAATGCTTACTGTTTCTTCAATAAAACCGATTGAGGAAAATCCTTTTTTTGAAACACGCCTTGCCGCGGCTCTTAGAATCAAAACACCGTGGTATAAAAAAATCAGAAAATATTCACCGGTTATCGGCATTGTTGCTGCTTCAATTTTATTAATGATTGTGCTGAAATATAATCCGCAGATTGTCGACAAAGTTGTTGAACAGCAGAAATCAAATTTAGCTGCTTTCTACAAAGAGAATTTAAAGCCGCTGCTTTTTACTGCAAACTTAAGCAACGAAGATATTTTCAACTTTGCAGTTTACCATCAGCTGCCTTTGGATGAGCAAAAGAAACAGTGTCTTCAGTTTGGCTCCGACAAAAACGGCAAGCAATTTTTTGAAATTAGAACCGGCAGCTTAGCTCAAAATGAAAACAATCTTGAAAAGTTTGAAAGGGAATTGAACTTAAATAATGAGCAGAAGAGACAGATGGATTCTATCCTTTCAGCTTACAAGAAGGATCTTGCTTCTCAGGTTCTTGTAAATGATAAGAATACTGTTGCCATCAATCCTAACATCTGGAATTATAACAAAGCGCTTACAGCCGATTTAATTTCTTTTGCCGCAAAGGTAAGTAAGAGAAGATTGCAGAATATTTTTCCGCCTGAATTTACTCATGAATATAGTGAAGCTGATTTGAACCGGATGGTACATGCAGTAAGGGCTGCCAATACAAACAAATATATTTTCTTAACACCCGATTCGATCTTTTCCGATAAGTATGTCTTCAATCAGCAGGAATTTAATAAGGAAATGCAGCAATGGTCTGAGCAAGTTCAGAAAAATATGCAGGAATTCGAAAAGCAGTTTGGAAATTTCCGAGTTCATTTCGGCGATAATCTTGCCAAGCTGAAAAAGGATTCCAGCTGGGAGAGAGATTTTAATGTATTTATCGACAGTAATACTTGCCGTGTTCATATTCCTGAAATTGTAATTCCTCAAATTGATATGCCGGATATGGAAGGGCTTAGAACCAATATCGACAGCATTACAAGCCATCTGCGCAATTTTTACTTTAATTTGCCGGAGCATCAGAAAGGCAAGAATTTCAGCTATAAATATTTTTATAATGATTCTTCCAAAGGAATGAATTTTAACTTCAAAGCATTCGGGTTTGATTCTTCCTATTCCGCTAAGAATCATAAACTGGATTCATTGATGCGAAAGAAATTCAAGAATTTTAATTACGGATTTAATCCGGATTCGCTTGCATCAATTTTTAAGTTTTTTATGCATGACTCAACAAACAGTATGCAGCAAAATGATCTGA
>JAJYSI010000111.1 GCA_021793635.1 Bacteroidota bacterium | reverse complement strand
GAAACAGAAATACTCTGAATGTCATTCCTTTATCAAGACAGGAAAGTGGGAATATATTCAATATTCGAAGATTTATGGTCTCCCACTTCCATCGGAATAACCATATTAGAGCGGATTTATTAATTTTTATTTATGAATCGGCTTGTTTATTGAATCTCTTCGCCGCCAAGAATATTTACTATGGAATCTATAATTGGATCATTTGCTGGATTAATGGATTTTTTTTCATTATTCTTTCTTTTTGCAATCGAATTTGCAGCTCCGAATGCGGAATTGTCGTTTTGCTTAAGCTCAAGTTTCAATTTTCTTCCGAAGAATTCATTTGTCTTCTTTTGGAAGTATTCTTCGTGGTTAGATAAAATTTTGTCCCCGTCCGGATTGTCGCTGAAAATGAATAACCGGTTTCCTTCCAAACTAAGCAACTTTATATCTTGAATGAACGGTCCGAATATCAATCCCTTTTCAGAACTAACTGAAGCGACAAAATCGCTCCATCCCTCAATTATGGAAGTAAAGTTAAAACCTTTCTCAGACTTGTTCTCTTGAAGTGTTATATCTTTTAATGAAATGATAGTTGGTTCTTGTAAAATAACTTCCGGTTTATTTTGAAGAGTAGAATTTGTGGATTTAAAAGTTTCTTTGGTAGAAAAGATTTCAGTTTTTTCAGGTTGATCAGTCTCAAAATTCAAATTAGAGTTTTTTTTTATATCATCTACCAATGAAATCAATTCTGTAATGGTTGATGATTTCTCAAGTCCGATTAATTGACTCAAAGAAATTTCAATTTTTAATTTTTGATTTTGGGTGTAGCGTAATTCTTGCTGCGTTTTATTTAAAAAATTTAATAGGCGAAGAATATCGCCTTCCGAAAATTTATTCCGATATTCTAAATATCTTGACTTATATAAATCTGCAGTCTCTACAAGGTCGGTGCTATTGCTTAATATTACCGTCATAATATTTCTAAAATGCTCCATCAACCCTTCCATAAAATCAATGAAGTTCCAACCATGCTCATAAATAATGTTGGTTACCTCAAAAACAGTTTTGAAGTTTTTTTGCAATACGGCATCTGAAAGAATAAAATAAACTTCATCATCTACAAGATTTAACATTTTAGAAACAGTTTCGGAGTCAACGTTATTACCGCAAAACGAAACAACCTGATCAAAAAAACTTTCAGCATCTCGCAAAGCACCGTCAGATTTCTTTGCAATTATTGTTAAAGTTTTGTCGTCTATTTTTATCTTGTCGGTATCGGCAATTTTTTTAAGTTGATCTTTAATCGTATCAAGTTGAATTCTTCTAAAATCAAAACGCTGGCATCTTGAAATTATAGTAAGAGGAACTTTGTGAATATCGGTTGTTGCAAAAATAAATATTATATAAGACGGCGGTTCTTCTAGGGTTTTAAGAAATGCATTGAAAGACTCTCTTGTAAGCATGTGAACTTCGTCAATAATATAAACCTTATATTTTCCATTTGTCGGCGCATATTTTACAGAATCACGAAGTGTGCGGATTTCATCAATACCTCTGTTTGATGCCCCGTCAATTTCAATTATATCCAATGATTGATTTGTCTGAATTGATTTGCACATCTCACATTCATTGCATGGTTCATTGTCAATTGGATTAAGACAGTTTAATGATTTAGCAAGGATACGTGCAGTTGTCGTTTTCCCTACTCCGCGTGGGCCTGTAAATATGTATGCATGTGCGATACGATTGTTCTTAATTGCATTTTTCAATGTCGTTGTTATATGCTCTTGACCAACCACATCGCTGAATCTCTGAGGTCGCCATTTCCTTGCTGTAACGATGTATGCCATTAATAACCTATAATTTCAAGTTTGACTAAAATATTTCGGACGAAAGGAAATTGCAAAATTCTTCCAAGTATTTTTTATCCGTTTCGTCAAAGGAATTAAAAGATGCGCTATCAAGATCAAGTACTCCCATTAGTTTTTGCCCTTTTATAATTGGGACGACAACTTCTGATTTTGAATCGGCATCGCAAAATATATGCCCTGGAAATTTATTTACATTGGGAACAATAAAAGTCCTTTTCTCTTTTGCGGCAGAGCCGCAAACTCCTTTGCCGGTTGCAATTGTTGTACATGCTACTTTTCCCTGGAAAGGTCCAAGATATAACTTTATACCGTCAAAAAGATAAAATCCAACCCAGCTAACTTTTTCAAATGTCTGCTTTATTGCTGCTGAAGCATTTGCAAGGTTTGAAATTAAATTTTCATCCTTGTGCAATAAAATTTTTAGCTGATCCAACAAAAGAATATATCTTTCTTCCGTTGATAAATTTTTATTGACGAGTAGATTATCTGCCAAATTATTTCCTTTTTGTTTTGTTTTTCCTGTCTGTTGCGTTCGGTCCCAATTTCCAATCTTTAAAAAGATAGGGGATTGCTTCGTCAATTTTTTCAAGAGGAATTATTTTTAATCCTTCTTTTACTGGTTCTAAAATTTCTTGCAAATCAATCTCATTGTCTTTCGGGATGAGGATTGTGGTAATTCCGTTTCTTTTAGCCGCTAACAATTTTTCGTTAAGCCCGCCGATTGCCAGAATATTCCCGCGTAACGTTATCTCTCCAGTCATTGCAATCTTGTTTGATGCAGGACGACCGCTTACCGCTGATAGAATAGCCATTGCCATTGTAATCCCTGCTGATGGTCCGTCCTTCGGAATAGCTCCTTCGGGAAGATGAATATGGATTTCTTTGCCCTTAAAAAAATCCGGATTCAATCCAAAATCCTTTGCTTTTGAACGTATGTAACTTAATGCTGCCTGCGCGGATTCTTTCATTACATCGCCAAGTTGACCTGTAAGAAGTAATTTCTCGGCGCCGTTCATTATTGCAACATCGACTGATAAAATTTCTCCGCCAACACTTGTCCACGCCAAACCGGTAACGCTGCCGACTTGATTTTCCTTGTTATGCTTGTGCTGTCTAAATCTTGGTGTCTTTAAATACTCTTCTACTTTCTGTTCATCGACGACATACTTATATTTTGTCTTCGCATGTCCGTTTGATGTCTCTCTCAGTACAATATCCCGCGCTGTTTTTCTGCACACAGAAGCTAATTCTCTTTCAAGATTTCTTACACCTGCTTCGCGTGTGTATTCCGTAATAATTTTTTTGATTGCTCCATCGGTGATCTTCACATCTCTATTTGCTAAACCATGATTCTCAAGCTGCTTTGGAATTATATGTCGTTTTGCTATTTCCATCTTATCGTATTCAAGATAGCCGGGCAGTTCTATAATTTCCATTCTATCCTGCAGGGGAAGAGGAATGTTATACCTGACATTGGCCGTCGTAATAAACATCACCTGGGAAAGGTCGTAATCAACTTCAATGTAATGATCGTTGAATGTGTGATTTTGTTCTGGGTCTAAAACTTCAAGCAAAGCTGCTGATGGATCACCTCTAAAATCCATACTCATTTTATCGATCTCATCCATTAAAATAACAGGGTTTATTGTCCCTGCCTTTTTCATCGATTGAATAATCTTACCCGGCATTGACCCGATGTATGTTCTTCTATGACCTCTTATCTCAGCCTCATCCCGGACTCCGCCCAAACTTATTCGAACGAAATTCCTCCCTATTGCGTGTGCAATTGACTTTCCTAACGAAGTTTTTCCCACTCCCGGAGGTCCGACAAAACAAAGAATTTGTCCGCGCATTTTTTTTACTAAGTTTAGAACTGCTATGTTTTCTATAATTCTTTCTTTCGGCTTTTCTAATCCGAAATGATCTTCGTCTAAAATTTTCCGTACATGATTTATCTTTAAATCATCTTTTGTGGTTTTTGACCATGGGACATCAATTAGCCAATCTAAATAATTCCTAATTACAGTAGATTCCGGCGACATCGGCGGCGTTTTCTTAAGCTTGGATAACTCCTCAAGTGCTTTCTCTTCTGCCTCCTTTGGCATCTTTGCTTTTTTAATTTGATCCCGGATTTTCATAAACTCCGGTGAGCCGTCTTCTTCTTCGCCTAACTCATCCTGCAAAATTTTTATCTGCTCTTGAATAATAAATTTGCGCTGCGTTTTTGCTATGTTTTCCTGAACTTTATTGTCAATTTCTTTTTCAATTTTAAGAATGTCGATTTCGGAATTTAATATCTTAATGACTTCAAGGAACTGTTCTTTCAATTCCAACTTCTGAAGGATTGTCTGCTTTACTTCAATTGACTGATTTATATTCGCCGCTACGTAAAACAATTTTCTATCCGGTTCTTCTATGTTATCAAAGGCTGAAATTGCTTCGTTTGGAATGTTCCGGCTAATCTTAACATAATCCTTAAATAACTGAGACACCTGACGAATCATTGCATGCATCTCATGATCGTTTACTACTTCGGGGACAATCACTTCAATTCTTGCTTCAAAAAATTCTTTATTTTCCGTGAAGTTAATAATCCTACCTTGAAGTAAACCGTCAACTAATATTTTCATCAAGCCGTTCGGCAGTTTTAAGATTTGTACTATCTTGGCAATCGTTCCATCCTGATAAATATCTTCCTTTTTTGGGTCCTCAACATTTGACTTCTTTTGAGTTGATAGAAAAATATATTTTGTATTATCAGAGGCATAATTAGCGGCTCTAATTGATTGTTCGCGCCCGACAAGAACGGGATATATCATGTATGGAAAGATAACAACATCACGCAGCGGTAAAATAGGAAGCACTGCCGGTATAGTGTCTACTATTGAATTATCATGTTTGGTATTAATTTCTATTTCATTAATTTTTTCCAAATACTTCTCCTTAGTTTCAATTACAAATTTACTTGCAAAATATACCAAAAATGAGACGGGCTATCAAGGTAATGAATACTTCAATCAGTATTCTTAAAACTCAAAATCTCATAATTAAGTCACCTTACACAGAAGCAACCCCCTATATGATGGTATATTTGAATAATTAAAAATCCCGCTCAATTCCATAACTCCATTACTCCAATTTTCTAAGATTAGCGCAACATGACAAATTAACTGATGTTACAAATCCTTTGGAATATTGGAAAAATGGAGTGATGGAATAGATTATTTTTCCCATTATTCCAACATTCCATTACTCCAAAGGGAAATCCTGAGTAATCAATTCTGATTTGGATGAAATGAGTTTAACTTATTTCCTATATTTGTAATCAAAAAAAAGGATAATATGATTGAAGATATAAAATTTATTTCTAAAGAAGCTGGCAGTTTAATTAGAAATGCGTTCGGTACAAATTTTAAAATCGAATTTAAAACCAACGAATCAAACTTAGTTACTGAAGTTGATAAAGCCTCCGAAAAACTTATCACTGGTTTTGTTAAGAAAAAATTTCCTTCCCATGGTATACTTGCTGAAGAAGGAAGCAGTTTTAATAAAGAGTCTGAATTTTTATGGGTTATTGATCCCATTGATGGAACTACAAATTTTGCTCACGGGTTGCCGATTTTTTCAGTTTCTATTGGTGTGCAGAAAAACGGTAAAACTATTGCTGGAGTCGTTTACGATGTGATGAATGATATTACATACTCAGCGGAGTTGGGAAGTGGTGCTTTTGCTAATTCAGAAAAAATATCTGTCAGTAAAAATGACAAATTAAGCCGGAGTGTTCTTGTAACCGGTTTTCCATATAATATTGCAGAGAACCCCGAAAATGCACTCGGTAAGTTTGTCGCATTAACAACTGTTGCAAGAGGAGTAAGACGACTTGGATCTGCAGCGATTGATTTTTGCTATCTTGCGAGAGGAGTATTTGACGGCTTCTGGGAGGTACAGCTTCATCCTTGGGATGTTTGTGCCGGAAAATTAATCGCTGAGGAAGCCGGCGGTCTAGTCACAGACTTTAATGGTAATCAAATCGATATTTATTCCGAAAAATTTCTCGCCACCAACGGTCTAATCCACAACGAAATTATGGAAATTATGAAAAAGAATTAATTGCTTTTAGGATCCCTTTTACAGCGCAGATTTATCATTCAAAAGATTTGCGCTGTAAATTTAATTGAAAGATTCTACCGATAAGTTTGCTAAACCTGCAAAATCAATTTTCTATTTACGTTATGGCGCTTAATTTATTTAGCTCTTTCCGAAATCAAGAGGTACGGCTATTTTGAAACTTATATTTCTTCCCATTTCAAAAACTCCGACTCTCCCCGTAACATTATTGGTGTCTCCGTATTTCAACCGGCTCATATTGCTTTGATATGCTTCATCTAAAAGATTACTTCCGTATATGTATACCGAAAAGAGGGTTTGTCCATTTGAAATTACATCAGCTCCAATGCCGGCGTTTAATAGTGTATAAGCAGGCGTAACAGTTTCATTGCCGAATTTATAGTAAATTTTATCCTGTTTGAAATAGTGTTCTAAATCCAAACGAAAATAAGCATTTCTAAAGACTCCACAGAGAGTTTTCGCATTAAATTCCACACCTGACACTAACTTGAAAGGAGGAGTGTAAGGTAAATATTTTGTCGAATCCGGCTGATCTTTTTGAATTGCGCTTAACATCGAAAATGAATTATTGAAATGAAACCATTGAACTTCTTCCGGATGAATATTCAATGTAAACTCTGCTCCCGAAATTACAGCATTGCCTGAAATATACTTAAACGTCGGTCCGCTCATTTTAGCCATTACATCGGTGCTTATCGAATCACCGCCGAAAACACTCGCAAGCTTTACGGGGAAAATATAGTTGTCGATATTATTATCAAATACAGTTAATTCGGAAGTAACATCGCTTGAATTAAATCCAAGCGTTACATCCAACTGCAAGCTGGTTTCCGGCTTTAGATTTGGATCTCCTATTTCATAAAAAGGAGTTCCGTCATGAATTCCGTTGCTCCCGCTTTCGGCAATATTTGGCGCGCGGAATCCGCGTGAAAGGTTTATCTTTCCGTAAACTGTCTTTGAAAAGTCATAAGCAGCTCCGATGCTTCCGGAAATTCCGGGGAAATTGGATTTATATGCTGTGAACCGGTGAACTGCATCCGGTGCCGGACCATTTAATCTAACTCCGCTGCTGTCTAAATAAAGATCATCTCCTTGAAGTGAGCGATTATCAAAACGCAACCCTCCTGCTATTGATAATTTATCAAAAGTTTTTTTCCCTATCGCAAAAACTCCGAAGTCAAATAATTGATATTCAGGTACCAAGAATAATAAACCTTTATTCTGAGAGTCCTGCTGCATTCCGTTTGCGCCGAAAGAAAACTCAAGTTTATTTTTTTCGGGGAAAATGTAGCGAATATCATAATTAAAAGTGTTTAAAAAATAATAGATATTATAAATATTCCCGATTGTAACATCGTTTGCTTCCTGGCGATTATTTTGTTGAAATCCCAACCTTACCCCTAATCGTCCGTCTCCAAATGCTATACTGTTATCCAAAACAATTTTGTAATGACGAACATGTTGATGAATAATCATGTCGTGGGAATAAGTTGTTAAATCGGAATTAGAGGCAATTGCTGCGCTGTCTGAACCATCAGAAGCTAATATATGTCTTGTAAATTGTCCTGTAGCGCTGTCTCTGCCCCCTTCAACAATTCCAAGTTTTAAATCAAAGCTGCTTAATATAAGACGGGAATATCCCCAACTGCGATTGATCCCGATACTTCCTCTAAAATTATTTTCACCATACCCGGAATTAAAAACATATCCGTCATATTTATTTTGATAAGCATGTGAATCCATATAAGTATATCGGGCATTCCAGGTTATGTTATTGTTATTACCTGCAATGTAAGCTGAACCGGCGTAAAGACCGTTATTTGTTTGATAATTAGTAATGAGGTTCCCTTTTATTTCACCTTCGGGAAGAGTAGGGAAGGGGAGCATATTTATAACCCCCGCCATTGCATCGGAACCATAGCTTAAGCTTGCCGGTCCACGCATTATTTCAACTTTGTAAATGGAATAAGGATCGACTTCAATTCCAAACTCATCACCAAACTGCTGCCCCTCCTGTCTTATACCATCGTTAACAACCACAACACGGTTGTACCCTAATCCTCTGATAATCGGTTTTGAAATAGCAGGTCCCTCGGTTATTTCTGATACGCCGGGCGAGTTTTTGAGAGCATCAATTATATTGTTGGATGTTGTTTCTAAAAAACTATTCTGCCCGACTGCGCTAACCGGAACTGGATTAGTTTGTTGTTGAGTAGCCGATGGAACGCCTGTTACAACTACTTCCTGCATCTCAATACTTGATTGCTCTAATGCAAAATTAACGGTCATATTTTTATTTATAGTTATTTGTTTCGACTGGGAAAGATATCCGAGATAACTTACTTCAAGAAGATATGTTCCGTCAGGAATATCCTTGAGCTGGTAGGTACCGTTAGTTCTTGATATTGCCCCGATTTTTAAGTCCGGTACATAAACAGACGCTCCTTTTAATGGGATATCGTTTTTTATGTCGGTTATTTTTCCTGTAAGAGTGCTTTGTGCAAAAGCAAAATTATTCAGTATAAAAAAAAATAGTAAAATGGTAAATGATTTTATTACCATGTCAACACGTTTCATATTTAATAGTCCCTTTGTAATGTTTGTGAAGTTCTTTTATTCTGTGCCTTCTTCAGTACGGTATTTTTTCTTCTTACTTCCTTCGTAGCTGTCTATTTGGAGTAGCACGCCATCAAGCTTTCCGTTTGTAAGAGGGATTCTTCTGCTGGTTCTAAGTCCGATGGATTTTCTTAATGTAGGTTCGCCCGTATAAATAAAAGCAGTTGTTCCGGTGCATTTTATTTTTAGAAAATCTCCTAGTTCTTTGTAGAGATCGG
>JAJYSI010000110.1 GCA_021793635.1 Bacteroidota bacterium | reverse complement strand
GTTTCTGCAATTGTATCAACGTATAATTCTGAAAGGTTTATAGATGGTTGCCTGCAAGATTTGGTTGAGCAAACTTTATTCAAAAAAGGAGAGATGGAAATAATTGTTGTTAATACCGGTTCGCAGCAAAATGAAAAAAGAATCGTAAATAAATTCCAGCAAAAATACCTAAACATAAAATATGTGGAAACAAAAACGAGAGAGACAATTTATGCCGCATGGAATATCGCAATAGCGCATTCACAAGGTAAACTTTTAACTAACGCTAATACAGACGATAGACACAAGTCCGACGCATTGGAAATTATGGCTGCTGAATTTGATAAGAATCCGGATGCTGACGTTGTCTATGCAGATATTTTTACAACAGTTCAGCCAAATGATAATTGGGGTTCAAACACTTCCAAAGCTGAAAATAAATGGATACAGTTTGATAAAGATTTAATTCTATTCGGATGTTTCATTGGTCCTCAGCCAATGTGGAAAAAGAGTCTTCATGAAAAGTATGGTAATTTCCGGGAAGAATTAAAAGTCGTCGGAGATTATGAGTTTTGGCTTAGAATAAGTCGCGAGGCTAAGTTTATTCATTTGAATGAGAAGTTGGGACTTTACTTTTATTCAACCGGAAGCGTAGAACATAAAAACAAATCATTAACAGAAGATGAAAATAAAAGAATTCAGAACGAATATTTTATTAAATACGTTTCTGATCTTTCCGAAATTGAGAGAATAAAAAATAAATTGGCGCCCGCGAAGAATGCAAAAGACGGCGAAGAATATTTCAAAAACGCCATGAAATTTTTGGAGCTAAGAGAAAAAGGATTAAATATTCAAACTGCAATAGCAAATTTTATTCAGCAATTAGATCAATATACCGGCGAAGATATAAATAAGGTATCAGCAAATATTCAATCCATAATCAATAGTAATAATTCAATTGTCGATAAATCTTTTATTGAAAATTTTTATTTGGTACTGGGAGTTCATCACTTCAAAAACGGCAATATTGCTGGATCAAAAAAAATATTTGGTAACGCTCTAAAGATAAATGAATCCTCTTCTCACGCTTATGTCGGTTTAGGTGAGATTAATTTCTTGAATGACGATTATTTAGCTGCCGGTGAAATGTTTACCAAAGCATTAAAAATTGATCCTAAAAACCAGACAGCCTTAAACGGACTTAAAAAAATAGATCGCTAAAGCAAAGGATACTAATATGCAAATGAAATCACGCAATGATTTAGGTTACTTTCTTAACACTATGGGATTATTAGGGCATGGAGTTGAGATTGGAGTTCAAGCGGGGGAATATTCTAAAATAATTAGAGCCACCTGGAAAGGAAAGTATCTTCACCTTGTTGATAGATGGAAGCATGATCCTAATTATGTCGATATTGCCAATGTCTCAGATGATGAGCAGAAAAAGCTTTATCTCCAGGTTGTAAGTATGTTTGCCGATGATTCTTCTGTTTCTATTCATAGGATGGATTCTCTTGCAGCTGCCGAATCTTTCCCGGATAATTATTTCGACTGGGTTTATATTGACGCGGATCATTCATACGAAGGATGTAAAGCTGACTTAAATGCATGGTACCCTAAGTTAAAACCACATGGTATTTTTGCCGGTCACGATTTTCTAGATGGCAATTATAATGCGGGAAACTTTGGTGTTAAATCTGCTGTGGAAGAGTTTATATCGGATAAAAATGTTCAGCTTAATTTAACTTCCGGCGATTATCTCAATTCGTGGTATTTTGAGAAGTCTTCTGTTGCTGTTAATAAAAATATTGCTCAAATTCATAACATTACTGATAGTAATCCGGAAAGATTGATTGACGAGGCAAGAGAATTTCAAGAAAGAAAAGATTATAAAGCTGCTTTGTCAAAATTGACTTTGGCGGAATCAATGTTTAACGGGCATTTATCCTCGCCTCAAAATGCTGACTTCGCTTCGGCTTTTTTTAGTTTGAAAGGTTATAATTATTTAGGAGATAGAAACTATGATAAAGCAAAGGAATGTTTTGAGAAAGCGTTAAACTTGAATCCGAATTCTTCAGAAGCATGTTCGGGCTTAGGCGACTTATTTGTTCTTAATGGTGATAATGAACATGCTAAGGTAATGTATGAATGGGCTATAAAAAATAATCCATACAATAATTATCCGAAGGAAGCTCTTGAAAAAATTAATTTTAGTCCCGCAATTGTTCAAAATTTTATTCCTGTTGAAGACGAAAAGAAACATGATACATCGGAGATTCGTGTCGTATTGGAAAAAATACTTGCATCAATCTTTGAATTATTTAACCTTAAAGAATTTGACGAAGCTTTATTTGCTCTAAATAAAAATGAACAGCTTTTCTATTCTCAATTCCGGGATGGCGGGAATAACGATATTGTTTCTGCTTATGAAAATATGAAGGGTTTTGTTTATTTAGGTCTCGATCAAATTGAAAATGCTCATTCATCTTTTGAAACAGCGCTTAACTTAAACCCGGATTCGTCACAATCTAGCGCCGGTCTCGGTGAGGTGTACTATCTTCAAGGTGAAGATGAGAAGGCTAGGAAAATGTTTGAGTGGAGCTTAAGGAATGAGCCGAATAATCTTTTTGCTAAAGCAGGTCTCGAAAAAGTAAACAAGCTGCTTCAAGAATCCCGGGAAGATTCTTCCGCAGAACAGAAAGAAGAAAGAATTCGAGAAGTATTAGAAAAAATACTAAATGCTGCCTATGAAATTTTTAATCTGAAAAGATTCCCAGAAGCATTAAAGGCGCTTGAAGAAAATCAGCAATTATTTTACTCACAATATCGCGACGGCGAAAGTAATGATATTATCTCCGCTTATGAAAACCTAAAGGGATTTATTTATCTCGGGCTGAATGAAAATGAAAATGCAAGAGTTTCTTTTGAAACAGCATTAAACTTAAACCCCGATTCGTCACAAGCATGTGCCGGACTCGGCGAGGTGTTCTATCTACAAAGTGAGGATGAGAAGGCAAAGAAAATGTTCGAGTGGAGCTTGAAGAATGAACCGGAAAATCTTTTTGCAAAAGCCGGACTTGAAAAGGTCAACGAGCTGCTTCAACTTAAACAAGGTCAAACTTTTAATGCCTAAGAATTCAGAGCGAGTTTCTTTATGAACGATTTATATGATGAAGCAGTCATCCATTTTAACAGGAAAGACTTTTCTAATGCTGAAAATATTCTTTCCGGGTTAATCCGGAACGATCAGCAAGATTATGATGCCCTAAATTTCTTGGGAATAATAAAATTAAATCTAGAAGATTATAGTTCTGCTTCTTATTATTTTATTCAGACTATCTCTTTATATGAGCAGCATTCCGAAGCTCACTATAACCTTGCTTATTGCTATCAAAAATTGAATCAGCTTGACGAGGCCGCCTATCATTATCAAAAAACATTGGAAATAAATCCACTACACATTGATGCAAAAAATAATCTTGCCATCATCTATCAAGAACAAAAGAGATTTGAAGATGCAGAAAAAATTCTGAAAGAATTAATAGATAAAGATCCTGGAAATGCAGCTGCTCAAAATAATCTTGGTAATCATTTTTTTAAGCGAAAGACTTTTGATGGAGCAATCAATTTATATCAAAAGGCAGTAAACATTGCTCCCGATAATACTGACTATCAATATAATCTGGGTATGTGCTATATAAAAATGGAGTACTTTAGTTCCGCATTCCACTGTTTTGAGAGAGTTCTTCAATCAAATCCAAATCATCTTTCCTCTCTAATTAACTTAGGAATAATAGCTACCAGGCTAAAATCCTTTGAGAAAGCCGAAAAGATTTTTTACGACCTTTTGAAGTCACACGGGGATGAGCCGGAAGTAATTTTCAATTTAGGCTTTTGTTTCGAAGAACAGGAGAAGTACGGAATGGCGCTAGATTGTTATAAAAAATATTTAGACATAGTACTTGATTCTACACCCGAAGCAACCCCCGCTATTATTAGATCGGCGTATATTTTATCAAAATTAGGTCAGGTTGAAAAAGCAAGAGGCCTATATGGAAAATACCTCCACAACGATGATTTAAAAGAATTAGCTTTTATCGAGCTTGGAAATTCAAAATTAAGAAGCGGTTATGCAGAAGACGCATTAGTTTTTTTTGATAATGCTATAAAGATAAGACCGGATGCTGTGGAATTACATTACGCAAAAGCTCATTGCCAATTGTTGCTTGGAGATTTTAAGAATGGTTGGGAAGAATACGAATGGCGAATAAAGAAGTCGGAATTTCCCTCACGGAATCTAAAAAAACAGCGTTTAATCGATCAAGATATCAAAGGGAAAAAAATTCTTGTATATACGGAACAAGGTCTTGGTGATATAATTCAGTTTGTAAGATATCTTTCGATGCTGAGAGAAAAAGGCGCTTATGTAATTTTTGAATGCAGTGAATATCTATTTAAGCTATTAAAAGATTTTCCGGGATTTGACCAGAGAATCGACATAACCGGTGTTTCGGAAGATGAATTGGACTATGATTATCAGATACCAATCCTAAGCTTACCTTATTATTTCAAATCGGATATCGAATCTATCCCTTGTAAAATTCCATATATACAAGTAGATAAATCTAAAAAGGAAAAATGGGAAAAAGTAATTGTTCCCTCTGAAAAACTTAAAATTGGAATTGCTTGGGCAGGAAGCCCTAAGCATGGCGGCGATAGACAAAGATCCTGTCCGCTTGAAAAGTTTCAACCGGTAATAGAACGTGATGATGTTGAAGTGTATAGTATGCAACTTGGCGCAGGCTTATATCAGTTAGATAAACAAAAGAAAATTATTGATTTAAAGGAATATAACACAGATTTAACAGAAGCTGCCGCAGCTATTGCTAATCTTGATCTAATTATTAGTGTAGATACTTCGATCGTGCATCTTGCCGGTGCATTGGGGAAAAAAGTGTGGGTTTTGCTTCCGATGTTTCCTGACTGGCGTTGGCTGCTCGGCAGAGACGATACACCGTGGTACCCGACTATGAAACTTTATCGGCAGACTAGACCTTACGATTATGACGGAGTGTTCGAACTAATAAATAATGATTTGGATTTGCTTGTTAATGCAAAAAAAAATGGTGAAATTTATAATAATTCTTTTGCTCCATATAAGAACGGAGAGAAAATTTCTCAAATAGACGAACCTCTTTTTTTAGCCATGTCTAAAGGAGACAATTTCGGCTGGGGTGTTTGCAGCAAATACATCAAAAAGGAATTGTCGAAAAAAATAGATGTAATTGATTTATACGACGGTGAAAAATCTTCAATTAAAAATATTCAGGGAAATGTACTTCATGCAATCGCCGGTTTAGATTTTAATAAGATTTTTGACGTAAAAGGAAAGAAAAATTTTGGATATGCCTTTTTTGAAAATGAATTAACTAATACATCAATAGAAAATTCAAAACAATATGATTTAATTTTTGCAGGCTCTTCCTGGTGCTACGAAAAGATGTATGATAAAGGAATTAAGAACTGCGATGTCCTTCTTCAGGGAATAGACCCGGAGGTTTTTTATCCTTCAGAATCAAAAATGAATCTCGATCTATTTGTTATCTTTTCCGGCGGAAAGTTCGAACTTCGCAAAGGGCAAGACCTGGTTTTAAGAGCCGTTAAAGTCCTTCAGCAAAGATTTAATGATGTAGTTTTAATTAATGCTTGGTATAACGGTTGGCCGAATACAATGTCATCTATGCACGCATCGCAGCATATAAAATATGTTTATCAAGGAAAAGACTGGGCGCAGGTAATGAATAGCATTTATTTAGCTAATGGATTAGATGTAAATCGCATTATAACTTTACCCTTAGCTAGGAATGAAGAGATGAGAGGAATTTATGCTCAAACCAATGTAGGTCTTTTCCCGAACCGGTGCGAAGGCGGAACAAATTTAGTTCTTATGGAATATATGGCTTGCGGCAAACCGGCAATCGCTTCTTTTAATACCGGGCATAGAGACATTCTTAATCCGGGAAATTCCATACTTCTAAATGATATGAAAGAATTCAAACTTTTTGATTCTGACAAAAAATTAATTGCTGATTGGGAAGAACCGGACTTTGATGAAATAATATCAAAGTTAGAGTACGCTTATTTTAACCGGGATGAAATTAAAATAACAGGTCAAAGAGCCGCGCAGGATATGAAAAGTTATACCTGGGAGAAGACTGCTGAAAATTTATTAAAAATGATTAAATAGGATTAAGGAAAATCTCACTGGCAGCTAATATGTCGGAATTACTCAATGAAAATCCCCGCCCTTTTATTGAAATGGCTAAGCGAGCTTATGAAAGTAACGATTATGTAAAAGTATGCGAATGTTTGGAATCACTTATAAAACTTGATTCAACTAAGCCGGAATATTTTTCCGGATTAGCTACTGCTCAGAAAAAACTAAAAAAATTTGATGATGCGGAGATAAATTATTTAAAGGCGCTAAAAATCCAGCCCTCATTTTGGGAAGCTTCTTATAATCTTGGATTACTGCTTCAGGAAAGGGGTAAAATTCACGAGGCGATGAAATTCTACAATGCAGCTATTGAATCAAACCCTGCTCTATACCTTGCATATTATAACCTTGGAAACGCATACCGGGAAATGGAAATGTTTTCGGATGCTATTCTTTATTATTCAAAAGCGATCGACGCAAAAAAGGATTTTTCTGACGCTTATTACAACCTCGGAGTAGTTTATGAGCATTTATTTGATTTTGAAAATGCTTTGCTAAATTATGAGTACACATTAAAATATGAACCTAATCATATTTACGCTCATTGGAACGAATCGCTTTTACTTTTGCTTAATGGAGATTACAAAAACGGCTTTGAAGAATTTGAATGGAGAGTTTTGCGTAATGAATCTGTAAAAAGAAATTTCATTAAACCGAGTTTAACTAATCTGAAAATTGCCGGCAAGAAAGTTTATGTTTATTGTGAACAAGGTTTGGGAGATACTATCCAGTTTGTTAGATTCTTAAGTGGCTTAAAAAAAATGGGATGCTACTTGATTTTTGAAGTTGATCCTTTGTTGGTAAAATTATTTTCCGCTCTTAACTTTATTGATGAGCTTGTCCCAAGATTTAGCCTTGATGAGCCTATTGTGGAATATGATTATCAAATTTCCTTATTAAGTTTGCCGAGATTGTTTAGGACGACAATCGAAACAATACCTTCCTATACTCCCTATTTGAAAACCAACATAAATAAGGTGAAGTATTGGAATGATGAATTAACGGGAGAATGTTTGAAGGTTGGAATAGCGTGGGCAGGTAATCCAAATCATTCAAGAGATAAAATACGTTCGGTTTACTTAAATCGTTTTGAAAAATTCACAAGTATAAATTCACTGAGATTATTCTCCTTGCAAAAGGGTGAAGCAGCAAAAGAAATTAATGAAGTGAACTTTAATATAAGGGATTTAAGTTCGTTTGGAATGAATGACTTTTCAGACACAGCGGCGGTAATTTCAAATCTTGATTTAGTAATTACTGTAGATACATCGGTCGCGCATCTTGCAGGTGCGCTTGGAAAGGAAACCTGGTTGCTTCTGCCGTATTTTCCGGATTGGCGCTGGATGCTTGAAAGAACGGATACTCCCTGGTATCCGTCGTTAAAACTTTTCAGACAGCCAAAACCAGGTGATTGGGAAACGGTTTTTCAAAACGTTATGGATGAATTAAAAGTATGGTCAGATTGACATTGGAGGATTAATTGGAGAAATGGAATCTTGGAATAATGGAGTAATGGAATGTTGGGTGTATTCCACTACTCCACTACTCCAAAACTCCATTTCTCCACTACTCCAATATTCCATTACTCCTAGTAACGACATTTATCTCGAATTTATATCATTAAAGAAATTGTATGCTTACACTCAGTATGATAGTAAAGAATGAAGAAAAGTATCTTGCAGATTGCCTGGCCTCTGTCAAGGACGTAGTGGATGAAATTGTCTTAGTCGATACCGGTTCAACGGATAGGACAATAGAAATTGCTAAAGAATATGGCGCAAAAACATTTTACTTTGACTGGGTAAATGATTTTTCTGCCGCTCGAAATTATGCTCTTGATAATTCTTCGGGTGATTGGATTTTATATCTGGACGCCGACGAAAGATTGTCATCCGGTTCAAAAGCAGAATTAAGACGCTTAACGAAAGGAATTAAAAAGGAAGCATATTTTTGTATAGTTGATAATATTGATGAAATCGGTCACCGGGCTGCCCTGATGGCTTATCCAAGGCTTTTCCCTAATAAAAAAGAATTAAGATTTGAAGGTGCAATTCATGAGCAGATTGAACCGGCGCTTTTAAGAAATCATTACCAAATTAAAAATGCTGAAATTAAAATTATTCATCTTGGTTATAACGTTGAAAAAGATGAAATGGGCTTAAAGGCGAAAAGGAACCTTGAAATTTTAATGGCAGAATATCAGCGTACAAAATCTTCTTATTATGCTTATCAACTTGGTCAAACTTATGGGTTGTTAAATAAACCGGAAGAAGCTGTGTTTTATTTTGGGGAATCTCTCAAAGATGCTAACTTAAATAAGGATTTCATTTCGACAGCATATCGCTATATTGCGGTGGATGCGGCAAAGAAAAAGGATTACAAAAAAGCGATAGAATTAATAAATAAAAGCCTTGCAGCAGATAGGGAACAGCCATTAGCGCTACTAGCAGCATCTTCTATATATGCACTTATAAATGATTTTGGGAAAGCGGATTTATATTGCCGGGAAGCTTATTTAGTAAACAATAAATTAATTTCTCAGAAAAAATATTCATCGCAA
>JAJYSI010000109.1 GCA_021793635.1 Bacteroidota bacterium | reverse complement strand
TTATTAAATTGAAACTCAAATAATCACCAGTTAGTCTAAAATTAGTCGGAATAATAATGAAAGAATATTTGGATTTGGTAAAATTGGTTTTGAATGAAGGTGTTAGAAAACCGTCAAGGACCGGAGTAGACACAATTTCATACTTTGCTGCATTTTATAAGGTTGATCTTTCCAAAGGTTTCCCTTTACTTACAACAAAAAAAATGGAATGGAAGTCTCTTCTTCACGAAGTGTTATGGTATTTATCCGGCGAGAACCATATTCGAAATTTAAGACAGCATACAAAAATTTGGGATGCATGGGCAGATGAAAACGGTAATCTCGAAACTGCCTATGGTTATTACTGGCGTCATTTTCCCAGCGCAGAAAAAGATGAAAACGGAAACTGGAAGGTTACGGAAGTTGATCAAATTAAATATGTTATTGATGAGATAAGACGAAAACCATACAGCAGAAGACTTGTTGTTACTGCCTGGGAGCCTGGCAACGCTACAAAAAGCAAGCTGCCTCCTTGCCATTACAGCTTTGCGTTTAATGTAAGCGGAAATAAATTGAATTGTCATTTGACTCAAAGATCCGGCGATATTGCCTTGGGAATTCCCTTTAACCTTGCCGCTTATTCAATCTTAACCCAAATTATTGCGCAGGAGGTTGGATTAGAGGTTGGTTATTTTGCTCATACAATTATTGATGCTCATATTTACGTTGCGGAAAAAGGTTCTCCAATGGAAAGGTATGATCATCGGGAAGGGCTTCTTGAGCAGTTAAAGCGTGAACCGCTGCCTCTTCCAAGATTGAAAATTGCAAAAAAACCGATTGATGAATTGACATTTGAAGATTTTGAATTGTTAGATTATAAGTGTCACGATAAAATCCGATTTGAAGTTGCAGTGTAAAAATTTTGTTAGATATTAATTCAATTAGAAATATTAAGGCTCCGGCTATTTGAAAAAAATTATTATCTCTGCAGTTGCCAGGAATGGAGTTATCGGTAAATCGAACGGGGAAATGCCATGGCACTCAAAAGAAGAATTTCAGCATTTTAAAAGCACTACTTTTGGTTTTCCTATAATAATGGGAAGAGTAACTTTTGACACTCTGGGCAACCCTCTTAAAGGAAGATTAAACATTATAATCTCCAATAACAAAAATCTTGACTATAATTTTGAAAATGTTAAGATATTTAATAGCCTTAATGAAGCTTTTGTGTTTTGCGAGAAAAATAATTACGAAAAAGTCTTTATTATTGGTGGAGCTAAAATTTACAAGCAGGCAATGGAGTTTGCCGATGAAATGATAATTTCTATTATGAATTTTGAAGCTGAGGGAGATGTTTTGTTTCCAAAAATCGATGATGATATTTGGGAAGTCGCATCGCAGGATAAAAGAAACGAATTTGAAATTTTTGTTTATGTAAGACGAAAAAGGAATGACAACAAAAATTAACATACTTCCTGAGAACATTGCCAGCAAGATTGCTGCAGGCGAAGTAGTTCAAAGACCTGAATCGGTTGTTAAAGAGTTATTAGAAAACTCAATCGATGCCGGTGCTGATTCGATTGAGCTAATTGTAAAACGTGCAGGCAAATCTTTAATCCAGGTAATTGATGACGGTATTGGAATGACTGAGGAAGACGCCGTGCTTTGCGTTCAAAAGCATGCGACAAGTAAAATCTCCAGGCTCGAAGATCTTGATTCAATTTCCACTCTTGGATTTAGAGGCGAAGCGCTCAGCTCTATTGCCGCTGTAAGCCAGTTGGAAATAAAAACAGAAACGAAGGACGAAGAGCTTGGAACGATAATTAAAATTGATGATGGTAATACGATCATCAAGGAAAAAGGCTCCTTTCCAAAAGGAACTTCGGTTGCCGTTAAAAATTTATTTTTTAATACTCCTGCAAGAAGAAACTTTCTAAAGACAGATGCAACCGAGTTGAAACACATTATAGATACATTTAATAAAACCGCTCTCGGACATCATGGAATTAGCTTTAAACTTTATAACGATGATGAAGTTATTTTTGATTATGCTGCCGGAAAAGTGGATGATAGAATCAGACAGGTTTTTGCGGATAACATGCTTGATGCTTTAATTCCTGTCGATGAGCGAACTGAATTTCTCAGCATTACAGGTTTTATCGGAAAACCAGCGATGCTAAGAAAAAGCAAAGGCAACCAGTTTGTATTTTTGAATTGGCGGTATGTAATCAGCCGGCATATTAACCACGCTGTATTTACTGCTTACGAAAATATCCTTGAGAAAGGTGATTATCCGTTCTTTATTCTTTTTATTGAACTTGACCCAAAGCGGATTGATGTAAACGTTCACCCTTCAAAACTTGAAGTCAGGTTTGATGACGAGAAAAGCGTTTATAATTTTATTCTTGCAGTTATAAGAAAAAGTCTCGGTACTCATGATCTTGTACCTAACATGGCATTTTCTCAAACGACTGAGGAAGGCGAGAAAATAAATTTTAATAATTTCACAAAAGTCGAAAAGAATGATTTCTCTGACAGACCGGTGTTCCAGGAAAAACAATCTTATGCCAGACGGGATTTTTCCGATAGAGATATTGATTTGATTTTCAGTGCTATTCCGGATAAAGCGGTTCTGCCTGAAAATCAGGCTTCACCTAAGCTTCCTTTTGATAAAAACGAGAGCCGGGAAATATTCCATCAAGCTGAAAGTACTGAAAGAAAAACAAGGGATGAAGTTGATACGCCGTTCATCGTTCAGCTTCAGAACAAATATATTTTATCTCAGATAAAAACCGGTTTGATGATAATTGACCAGCATGTTGCGCATGAGAGAGTTTTATATGAAAAAGCTTTGAAGCGTTTTGAGGCTAATCTGCCTTTTTCGCAGCAGCTTCTTTTTCCAAAGACAATTGAAATCGACCCGGCGCGGTTTGCGATCCTTAAAGAAATAAATCCGTACTTGACAAAGTTAGGATTTGCGATTAAGTTTTTCAGCAAGAATACAATAGTTATTGAAGGTGTTCCGGAAGACGTAAAGAAAGGTTCCGAAGAAAAAGTAATTCTTGAATTACTGGAAGAATATTCGGTCAACCTTCGTGAGAAAAAATTAGAAGAACGTGAATACCTTGCGAAGACTTATTCATGCAAAGCAGCTATTAAAGCCGGCGATTATCTCTCCGAAAGAGAGATGCGTTTGCTGATTGACCAATTGTTTGCAACTTCAATGCCGTATGTTTGCCCTCATGGCAGACCGGTGGTTGTAAAAATTTCTCTGGAAGAATTTGATAGAAGGTTTGGAAGAACTTCGTAATTGAAAATTGCAGGTAGGTTGTCGAAGGCATGTTTTACAACAATGCTAAATTGAAACAACTATCTTTCGATTGAATAATATTTGAATAAAAAATTGTCTTTCCCAAAAGGCTTGAGGCAAAAATTTAGTTTCAAAAAAAACTGATGAGGACTGAAATGATTAGTGAAGAATATAAAAATAAGAAAAGTGCGTTCGAAGAAAAAAATAAAAATCTGCGGACTAACGGAATGAAATTTACATCTGTCAGCGGTGAAGACGTCAAAATTCTTTACGGACCCGATGACATTGAAAATATTAATTTTTTATCAGAAATAGGTTTTCCCGGCGAATATCCTTACACGAGAGGAATTCACTCGAACGGATACCGCGGCAGAATCTGGACAATGCGTCAATTCGCCGGCTTCGGAACTCCTGAAGATACTAACCAAAGATTTCATTATTTACTTAACCACGGGCAAACAGGGTTGTCGGTTGCGTTTGATCTTCCCACTTTAATGGGATGGGATGCAGACGCACCATTGAGCGAAGGTGAAGTTGGAATCTGCGGAGTATCGATTTCTTCACTTCAGGATATGGAAGTTTTGTTTGATAAAATTCCTCTTGATAAAGTTTCAACTTCGATGACAATAAATTCTCCGGCGGCAATGATTTTTGCTTTTTATCTTGCGGTTGCTCAGAAGCAAAATGTCGACTTAAAAAATTTAAGAGGTACTCTTCAGAACGATATTTTAAAAGAGTACATTGCACAAAAGGAATATATTTATCCACCGACTCCTTCAATGAGAATTATTGTTGATATGATCGAATATTGTGCGAAGGAAGTTCCACAATGGAATCCGGTTTCCGTAAGCGGATATCATATCCGAGAAGCCGGCTCAACAGCGGTGCAAGAGCTTGCATATACGCTTGCAGATGGATTTGCTTATATTGAAGCTTGTATAGAAAGAGGAATGGACGTAGATGAGTTTGCGCCGAGGATTTCTTTCTTCTTTAATTCTCATCTGGATTTCTTTGAAGAGATAGCGAAATATAGGGCGGCAAGAAAAATTTATGCAAAGAGGATGAGAGAAAAATACGGTGCTAAGAATCCGCGCTCGTGGTGGCTAAGATTCCACTCACAGACTGCCGGTTGCACTTTAACCGCTCAGCAGCCTGAGAATAATATTATTAGAACGGCGTTTCAGGCTCTTGCAGCCGTACTCGGCGGAACGCAATCGCTTCATACAAATTCAATGGACGAAACTCTGGCTCTTCCGAGCGAAAAGGCAGTAAAGATTGCTCTTCGTACCCAGCAATTGATAGCCTATGAAACCGGCGTTGTAAATACAGTCGATCCGCTTGGCGGCAGTTATTATGTTGAGGCGCTGACAGATAAAATGGAAAAGCAGACTAACGAAATTTTCGAGCAGATAGATTCTATCGGCGGAGTGATCCCGGCAATAGAAGCAGGGTATTTCCAAAAAGAAATTGCCGATTCCGCTTACCGCTATCAGAAAGAAGTTGAGCGGAAAGAAAAGTTTATCGTCGGCGTAAATGAATTTGTAGAGCAGGATGAGAAAATTGATATTCCCATTTTGTATATTTCGCCTGAAGTTGAGAAGAAACAAAAGCAGCGAATGGCAGATTTACGTCAGAGCAGAAATGAAAAGGTCGTAAAAGAAAGTTTGAAAGAAATCCGTAAAGCGGCAGAAGGAAATCAAAACTTGATGCCGTTGCTGATAAAAGCTGCTCACAATTATGTTACTCTTGGTGAGATGACTGGAGAATTAAAAGAAGTTTTCGGAATATACGAGGAGTCCGCCGTCTTTTGATATTAAAAAATTATTTTAAATTATTACGGGTACCACAGTGGATAAAGAACTTTTTTGTCTTTGTCCCTTTGGTTTTTTCCCAACATCTTTTTGAAAGGGATTTTTTCTTCGTTTCTTTAGGCGGATTCTTTCTTTTCTGTGGAACCTCAAGCCTGGTTTATGTTATAAATGATATCATCGATCTTGAAGCCGATAAAGCTCATCCCATAAAGAAGCTTCGCCCGCTGCCTTCCGGCGCTATTTCTAAAAGTAAAGCTATAATGCTTGCGGTGATAATGTTTATAATAATTGCTGCTGCACTTTTCGATTTTAATTTGACCTTTGCCGTTTCCATTTTTACTTATTTTGTCCTGAATATTTTTTACTCGTTTTATCTGAAACATATTGTCCTGCTCGATATTTTCAGTATAGCTGCCGGATTTATAATCAGAGTAGTTGCCGGTGCATTTATAATCAATGTGGAAATTTCAAGCTGGCTGCTTTTGACAACAATGTTTGTTTCACTTTTCCTTGCTGTTATGAAACGGCAGTCCGAGCTAAAGCTTGTTCAGGAAGATTCGAATTCAGTAACCAGAAAGGTACTTGCTTCTTATTCACTTGATTTTACAAATCAGATGGCAACGGTTGCATCATCTGCGGTAATTATTTGCTATGCTCTCTATACCGTTTCGGCAAGAACAGTTTCCGTTTTTGGCAGTGAGAATTTAATATACACCACGCCCTTTGTTGTGTTCGGAATATTCAGATACATGTTTTTAGTTCATATCAATAATAGAGGCGAGAATACCACCGAGATCATGCTCACCGACCTTCCGATGATTTTAAACATTTTGTTATATATTTTAGTAACAACCTTGATTATTTATTAAAAGAATTTCTTCGGAATGACCGGCTAAATTGTTCCGAAAAATTGAACCCATGTTTATTCAAAAGATAAAATATTTTACAACAGGCTTCCTTTTGATTTTATTCTTTGCTGTTGGCTGCAGCAGCCAAATTTCTAAGAATGCCAAAATGAATTTAAAAGTAAAATTACAAGGAGAAACCGCCTGGATGAATTTTATGCCCGGTATGAATTCTACTTTTCATTTTTCGGGTAAGTTGAATATTGAGAATTCCGGAGAAGACACAATTAAAAGTTTAGATCTTACGGAATTAGATATTTATCGTGACAGTCTGCTTGTCTATAAGCTAAAACCGGTATTTATAGCCACAGACAACGCCGGCAATTTTATTCTTCCTCCTCAAGTAGAAAAACAATTTTCTTTCGGTCTACAGGATCCGGTTAAAATAAAAAAAGAAGTAAACAATGCTTTGGCGATAAATGCCCGGTTTATATTTACTTCTGAAGGGAAAGAATTTATTTTTCATATTAAAAATATTAAAGTTAAAAAAGTTTATTAATGCTTTTGGATGATTTATTAATACTGCTGATTTTATTGTTGTTTAGTGCTTTCTTTTCCGGTTCTGAAATTGCATTTATCGCTTCGAACAAGCTTAAGCTGGAAGTGAAAGCGAGAAAGAATAATCTTGCCGCTAAAAGCGCGCATTATTTTACACATAACCCGCATAATTTTTTCTCAACAATATTACTTGGTAATAATGTTGTCAATATAACTTTTGCTTCAATCAGTGCAATCTTCCTCTTCAAGCTTTTTGGATTGACTGATGTTGAGATAATGCTAATCTCTACTTTCCTAATCTTGTTGTTCGGCGAATTGATTCCAAAATACTTCTCTCGCGAGATGGCAGACCGCGTTGTTTTGATTACCGCACTGCCCATTAGATTTTTGTCCATTATATTATATCCTTTTACAAAGATTATATCTGCTATCTCTACATTCTTTACTCAATACTCCGGAGTTAGAGAAGAGAAATTTAATTATCTATTCAGCAAAGAAGATATTGAATTTTTAGTCGAAGAAAGTCTGGAAGCGGGAGTAGTCAAAAAATCTGAGAGCGATGTTATATCGAAGGTATTAGAACTAGGTGATCAACGGGTTTACGAGGCAATGCGACCAAGGACAGAGATAATCGGAGTAGAAATAACTCAAAGCATCAACGAAGTAATTTCAGTGTTTATTGATTCCGGGTATTCGAAGCTTCCGGTTTATGAAGAGAATCTGGATAACATTAAAGGCGTTGTATTTGCTTATGATATATTTAAATCGCCGCCGGATTTAAAAAGCATTATGCGGGAAATCATCTTTGTCCCGGAAGCAAAAAAAACTTTCGATATGATGAATGAATTTTTAAGCAGGCACGTATCGATTGCAATTGTAATTGATGAGTTCGGAGGAACAGCAGGAATAATTACGATGGAAGATATCATGGAAGAGCTTTTCGGCGAGATTAGGGATGAGTACGATATTGAAGAATATATCTGCAGGAAGGTCGGCGGCAATTCTTATTTAATAAGCGGCAAAGTTGAGATCGATTATATAAATGAAAAATATTCCTTAAATATTCCGACTGGTGATTATGAAACCATAGCCGGATTTATTTCCAGCCGCATCGGAAGAATACCGGCGGAAGGGGAAAATCTGACATTGGAAAATTTTAATATTATTATTGTCCGTGCTTCAAATATTAAAATCGACTTAGTTAAATTCAATTTAATCTCAGAGCCGGCGAATGAGCTAAAATGATCAACACAATTTTCCTGTAGAAAACTTTCCGAGATAATTAAGATGAAAATTTTTATACTGCTTCCCATTCTAACTTCTTTTTTAATTTTAATCATGTCAACTAAAACAAATGCACAGACTGAAAATTTCCGACCGCCTGCGGTACCGCTTGTAACCTGCGATCCCTATTTCAGCATCTGGTCTTTTGCAAATCATCCTGCAGATGATTGGACAAAGCACTGGACCGGCACAAACATGGCTTTAACAAGTATGATAAGAATTGACGGAAAGTGTTACAGAATTTTAAGCCGAGGTGTTGACAGTTTGTCCAAACTTCCTCTTGAAAGTCTCATTGTCAATCCTACCCAAACAATTTACAATTTTTCAGGCGAAGGGATTAAACTAATATTAACTTTTACAACGCCATTAATCCCGAGCGATTTAAAATTAATGTCCGAGCCTATCACGTATGTCTCATGGAAAGTCCAATCGATTGACGGGAGAGAACACGATGTGCAAATTTATTTTGATAACAGTTGCGAAGTAGCTGTAAATACACCGGATGAAAAAGTTGTTTGCTCACGTTATAATTTAAATGGAATTAATGTTTTGAGTACCGGTTCATTAAAACAGCCGGTGCTGCAAAAATCCGGGGATAACTTACGGATAGATTGGGGATATTTTTATACATGCTCGCCAACATCGCAGAATGCATTAAGCCTAATTGACTCTAGTGAAAATGTGCGGAGCGATTTTATTTCGAACGGGGCTCTTCCAAAGTCAGATGATTTAGAATTCCCGCGCCGAGCCAATGATAATTGGTCTGTGCTTGCATACGAATTTAATCTTGGTAAAATATCATCTGAAACGGTGGAGCGCTTTCTTTTGCTGGCTTATGATGATCAATTTTCAATCGAATATTTTCACAGGTGGTTAAGACCGTATTGGCGCACTACCGGTATGAACGCGAAAGATTTAATCGAAAGTGCTGTTGATAATTATTCTGAAAATATAAGCCGATGCCAAAAGTTTGATGAAGAACTGATGAGCGACTTGAAAAAAGTCGGCGGAGAAAAATATGCTTCGCTTTGCGCTTTAGCATACCGGCAGGCTATTGCGGCGCATAAATTAACTGCCGATGTTGACGGCACGCCGATGCTCTTTCCAAAGGAAAATTTCAGCAACGGATGTA
>JAJYSI010000108.1 GCA_021793635.1 Bacteroidota bacterium | reverse complement strand
GCATGTTGAAAAACTAATTGAACAAAGAATCATAAATAATTTATCTGCGGATGATCATAAAAAAATCATTGTTGTTCCGCCTTCAACTGAACTTGATACCTATGCAGCCTTAATTGATTTTTCCGATGTCTTCATTACCGGAGATACCGGACCATTACACATAGCTGCTGCACGGAAGTTTTCTAGAGACGGCAAAAGCCTGCGAAACAAAACTGCTGTATATTCTGTTTTCGGCAGTACCCCGCCGCATATCTACGGGTATGATTCATTTGAAAAAAATTATTTTCCGGCTAACCAGGATGCACCTTCAAGGACATTTATAGCTAAGACGGCATGCAGAAATATTTCCTGCATAAATAAAATGGCGAAGGCATGCAAAGAAGTCAGATGTTTTGACAATTTAACCGTTAATGAAATATTTTTAGAAGTAAATTCTCATCTTTCTGCAACAAAAAGGTTTTATTTCCCAAAAGAGCGTAGTATCTTTGCACAGTAAATTTACAAAAGCAACTCGAGGGAAATGGATACTTTTCTATTTTTGATAATCACATATGTAATGGGGTTTTTAACAGCGGTACCTATTGGTGCTACGCAAATTGAAATAGCAAAACGATCATTGAACAATCATAGACGCGCTGCCTATATGGTTGGCGCGGGTTCGGTTTGTTCCGACGTAATGTATGGAATCGTAGCTTTATTTGGTGTTGCCCCTTTTCTTAGAAATAAATTGGTGATTGCCTACTTTGGTTTAGCTGCGACAGTTATCCTCTGGCTGCTTGCATTTTTTACCTTCCGTTATGGTGCAAAAAAAAATATGTTGGACCTTACTCATACGGCAATTAAAAGTAAACGATTATCATTTGTTACCGGATTTTCTCTTGCTGCTACCAATCCGATGATGATTTTCTGGTGGCTGATTGGAATGAAAATTATAAAAGATTTAAATCTTGTTTCAGATTTTACCTCTAACACAAATTTATTATTCTTAATTGCCGGTGGCTTGGGACTTGCTACCTATCTTTTTACTTTGACAAACGTACTTCACTGGGCGAAGAAATTTATCTCCAATGAGATGATGAAGAAAGTAAACATAGGTTTGGGTTTCGTTTTAGTATTGCTGTCGTTTTATTTTCTGTTTAGTTCTTTGAGGACCTTGTTTTTTCTCTAATCAGAATAGGGAAGATTGCTTAATCAAAAAACTAAGACTTCTAATTTTTCCCTTGTAAGAATGTGCTATCAGATTTACTGTTAGACTATTTTGCCGGTTAAAAATATTCCAAAATATTTTATCTTGAAGACAAGTTAATCTGGCAAATGTCTTTAAGTTTAATTCAAATATAATTAGATAGTGTTTTATGGTTATGGATACAATAAGAAGGCTAAATGCTGCCGAATACAAAAAATTGCTTTCCAGCCTATAGTCATTTGCACCGTTAAAGTTTTTCTATTTTTTTCTGAATTGTGTTCTTATCTGTCTGTGTTTTGAGAAGAGCTAATGCCTTTTGAAAATTCAGCTTCGCCTTTCCATCATCAATTCCTAAGTAAAGTTCTCCAAGCAAAGTGAAATAGAAAGGGTATTCTGTCAATTTTAATTTCTCAGCTTCAACTATTGCTTCTTCCTTGCTGTTGGCTTTTGAAAGGGCATATGTCCTGTTTAGAGCTGCTACCGGAGAATATTCTATCATTAATAATTGATTGTACAACTGCAGTATACCTTCCCATTTTTCTTTTGTATCCTCCTTTTGAGTGTGCCAGTAGGCAATGGCAGCCTCGATATGGTATTTTGAGACTTTATCTCCGCTTGCAGAGCAGTTCAAAAAATATTCTCCCTTGCGGATTAAATCAGAATCCCACAAACTTACGTCTTGATCTTCATACAAAATTAGTTCGCCGTTCTTATCAAAGCGAGCATCAAATCTTGAAGCGTGGAAACACATCAGAGAAAGCAGCGCATTTACCTGCGGTTTGTTTGTGCTTTTGTTTTCAACCAGCATGTAGCAAAGCCGCATAGCTTCAAGACAGAGATCTTTGCGAAGAGTTTGATCCTGAGTAAGCGAGTAATATCCTTCATTGAATAACAAATAGATCGTTTTTAATACTGTTTCAAGTCTCTCATCAATTTCGGAAGGGAGGGGTAGTTCGATCTTTATTTTTTCTTGCCGAAGTTTTTCTTTAGCTCTGAACAGCCTCTTATTGATGGTTTCTTTATTAGTTAGAAATGCGTCCGCTATTTCTTCTATTCCGAAACCGCAAAGTATACGGAGCGACAGTCCAATCTGGGCTTCCGTTGAGATTGAAGAATGACAGATTGTAAACATCATCTGCAACTGGCTGTCATTAATATTTTGCGGAGATAAATCAATTTCATCCTCATGGATTTCCGAATTCCTATTTTGTATTTCGGGGATAATTTTGTCCTGATATAATAATTTACGGTGGAGATGATTCTTAGCTTTATTTTTAGCGACAGTGTAAAGCCAGGCAGCCGGATTTGAAGGAACACCGTTCAGCCCCCAGGTTTCTGCAGCAGTTAGAAATGTATCGCTCGCAATATCTTCTGCAATTTCAATTTCTTCAAATCCAAAACGTCTGCAAAGCACCGAAACGATCTTTCGGTATTCAGTTCTAAATAAATGAGGAAGTAACTCTCGCTCTGCCATTAGTTATTTAATGCTCAATTAATACTTTAGGAAAAGCATCTTCTATTAAATTAAGTTTAATTCCGTGTTCCAGATATGCTTTAAACCCGGCTTGTACCCAAGTAAATCCGCCCTTCAAGCCGAGTGCATCATTTACGACTTTATCCCCATTGCCTTTGAAACAGGAATTAGTGATACTGACAAATGTTGAATCAATGCCAAGAGGAGTGAAAATCCATTCAACTAAAGTTTGGACGACATTGTACTGCCATTCAATTAGAATTCTTTTATTCAGTTCAACATCAAGAACTTTTACCGGCACTGAAGCGTTATACATTTCCCATATCCAAGTTACTTGTTTGCCTGGTTCTAATCTGCCGCCGCTTTTGGTAAACCAGAATTTAGTTGTTGTCTCCGGATTAATGAAAGCCTCAAATACCTCTACAACAGGTTTTCGGATCAGCATTTCAGCTTTAGCTGCAGGTATCTTTGTCAGTTGAAGCTGTGGATTCATATTTTCACCTTATTCTTTTTTGTTAAATCGCAAAGCATATCGGAATGAATATTCAATCCGATGTTTGTTATGTTATATAGATGTTCGCTGGCAGCCAGCCAAACTATTTCGCAGATCTCTCGCTCTGAAAAATATTCTGTCAAACGTTTAAAAGTTTCCGGACTAACTTTCTTTTCGGCAGTCAGCTCTGTAACATAATCCAATGCTGTGCGTTCCGCATTGTTGAACAGCCGGCTCGTTTTATATTCATCCAATGAATCAAACTTTTCTACATTCATAGATTTTTGGATTACTGCATATCTGTTTGCATCCATGCAGAAAAGACAAATGTTAATTCCTGCAACCCGCATACGTATTAGCATTGCAGTTTCTTCCGGCAAAATTAATTTCTTATCTAGCTTTGATACTTTTGTGTAAAACAAACCAAATGCTGACGGCAGCCGTGCCGAATGAATTGCAAGCGGCGAAAACACTTTGCCGAACTGCTTTCGAACAAAGTAATATGCCAGCTTAATCATTATTCCTTTTGGCTTTTCTATCGGCGGAAGAAATGTTTCCATAATTACTTCCTCATAATAAACTGTTTAATAATTTATATAAATATTTTCGAATTCCGGATGCCTGATAATCAACTAATATTAATCATTTATCAGACATCCGGAATTTTTAATTATAGCTGGCTTACTCCTCTTATCTCGACATTTCCGCCTAAGTTTAGAATAGGACATCCTTTTGCAACCTCAACAGATTCATCGTATGATCCAACTTTAATAATTGAATAACCGCCGACCGATTCCTTTATTTCCATGTAAGGTCCGTCCGTTACAGATTTATTTGCTTTTACAACTCTGCCTTCGGAAGTCAGACGGTTCCCTCTGTTTGATAATTTATTTTGAGCAGCAATGCCGCCTATCCAGTCCATCCATCTTTTAGTCATTGCCTGCATTTCTTCTGGCGAACCTTTAGGCATTGTTTTATAATCTGTTCTGAATATCAACAAAAACTCCTTCATTTTAAACTCCTAATAATTATTAATTAAAATTACATTTGCTTAACAAGGTTATTAAAATTCGTGTTTGAATATTGCCCGGGTTTGTAATCCCCTGGAACATTTTTGAAGGGGATATTTATTCGGTTCCATGAGTTAATTGCAATTGTGGCAACAGTAAGGTCTATTATTTCTTTTTCTGAAAACTGTTTCCTGGTTTCTTCATAAACTTCATCAGGCACATTGCATTTAGTAACAGCTTCTGCCCATGCTAATGCGGCTCGCTCGCGGTCGGAATAAAAAGGTGCGTCTCGCCACGCATCCAGAAGAAAAAGCCTCTGCTCGGTTTCTCCTTCTGCACGCAAATCTTTTGAATGCATATCCAGGCAGAAAGCGCAGCCATTTATTTGCGATACACGATAGTCAATTAAATCCAAAAGTTTTTTTTCGATTGATGAGTGATAGGATCCCAATCCATAAAGTGCCTTCAAAGCATCTTTGCCCTGTTCAAAAAGATTTATTCTCGGTTTCATTTTCAACTCCTTATATTTTCATGTATTTCATTTTTCCCATTAATTAATCTGACTTCTACACTGTTACCTTCACCCTGCAAAACCGGACTGCCCTTTGCAATTTCAACTGCTTCTTCAATAGATTCCGCTTCAAATATACCGTATCCTCCTATTGTTTCTTTAATGTCCCCGAACGGACCATCAGTTACAATTTTTTTCGAATCTTTCTTAATGACAACTTTAGCACCGTCAAAAATTAATCCGTTACCGCCGACAAATTTATTCTTTGCGATGGTGCTGTTTATCCAGTCAATTGTCTGCTTCATCCAGACTTGTATTTGTTCCGGCGAAGCTATTTTACTTCCGTCTTCATGTCTGAAGATTAACATATATTGATTCATTTTGGACTCCGAATTTTATTAAAATATTTTTTAATTACACTTTTATAACAATCAGAAAATTTAAAATTGGACATAGAAAGGAAAAATTTCTTTTCTGAAGCTAAAGATTCGAATGTTTATGATTTAGAATTGTGATAAAGAAGAAGTTATTTGCCGGCTTAACTTTTCGGCTGCACTTGCTGCAAAGAAATTAAATACTCATCAATTTTATAGAAATCTCTGCGCAGCTCCGGATTCAATATTACAGTTATGTTTTTATCCCATTCGCAATTTTCTTTCATGATGATTCCGGTTTCGTTTAAATTGAAGAAGCTGAATTCAATTATATTTTTATTATCATCAAAAAAAGCCATTGCTGCAAGAATTTGAAGTTTGGTTTGGATTGATATTTTTAAGTATGAATTGAACGCCCTTTTATTTAATCTGTACCCTTTGCTCTTCTTACCTTTCCAGTCAAGTAAACAAATTCTATTTTTATTTTTATCGATTATGAAACAGTCCGGTTTATCTTGTCCCGCTTCCCATAGATTTTCGTGTCTTCTATCTTCGCCAAAAATTTCAGTTGAATAACACTTCGCTTTTAGAATTTCTTCACCTGCTTTTTTAGCCAGATCATGAAGATTATAATTTGATAAAAATTGTTCCTCAGTCTTAATTACATTAAAGTTTTTTTCTTCCACTATTTAATTCTTTTCTGAAAATCAGACAATATTGATGACATCGATTTCCAACCCAGGCATTATTTATTCCCAAATTATGCAGCGCTTTATCGTCCTGGCACCATATTTTTTCATCCTTGCCAATCCAGGCAAATTTGCCTGTAGTTAAACTGTTGAAAGTATCGAAAGCTAACGGAAATAATTTGCTGTCGGAAAAAACATTATTTGTTATTACTACCAGATAGGCTTTATCTTTTAGTAATTTATAAACTTCGTTAAAAATAATCTTTTGTTTTTTTAAGAATAATTTATAGTCGTCCTCATTACCGATATCATCTGGCAGAAAAGAGTAAACGGTATCCAATCCTTTATCTTTTCTATTAGCCTGCCTCAGATTATTTTTCTTTAATTGATTCCAGTACGGCGGCGATGTTATGCAAAAATCAAATCCATTTTTTACAACTTCCGGATGATGCTTTTTTGTTAACTCATAGGCTTCAGTTGAGTTACCTATTATTACTTCATTTAATATTTGTTCGTCGGCAAATTCTAATGTTAATTTGCTGAGACGTTTTCGTGCTATCTCCGCGTACTTCTTAGTAATCTCAATACCAATTGCATTTCTAAATAAGTTTCTAGCTGCTACCAAGGTACTTCCCGTTCCCAAAAACGGATCAATAATAAATCCCCCTTTTTTTGTAAAGAATTTTATAAATTCTTCCACTAACGATTCAGGATACTTTGCCGGATGCAAAATCTCTTCATCTTTTCTTCTAGGTGGTCTATGAACAAACCAGGTTTTGGTAAATTTGATCCACTCTTTACCTGTTAAATCATTTAGTTTATTTTTTCTTGATAATCTCCCTCTTTCGCCTAAATCGATATAATCTAAAGTTGAATTTTCAGAGATATCAATGTCAGAATTTCCCGAATTATTATTTCCAAATATTTCTATATTAAGATTTTCATTATTCATATATAAATTTTATTTAAGCTTAATTTTTTTTCTAATCAAGTTTAAAATAAAACGTTTGAGACATAACTACAATTAAAAATTCTTTTTTATATTGAGGAGGCGGGAAACTCCCAAAAATAAAAAGCCAGTTCCAATTTAATCGGAACTGGCAATAATAAGAGCTAAAGGAGGGAGTTAAACCCTCGACCTGCTGATTACGAAGGAACATTCATTAACAAAGACGAAGATCAATGAACATCAAAATTATAAGTGAATAGATTAATGAATATACTAATTTGTGGTTAATCCTTGCTGAAGTACAAATTGAAGTACATTCAATTCACATTGTTAAATATTTCAAATCCAGATAACTTTATGAGAGTATTATTTAACTTTCATAAAAGTCAAAACTCTTCAAACAAGAATTGTGTTTACGTCTCATGTCTGAAGTTAGAAGCTCAAGAACAACCAACGCTAAATAATTGAATCACCGGTGTGACTGCAACATTTTTTTATCTTCGGATAAATCTATATCCCGTATTTTTTACATATTCTATGATTGAGCATTTAGCTGTTAAATCTACTTTGATGCCTCTGCTGCTTGTTCTATCTTATGCTGCGAAGTTAGAACAAGGTCAGATTCTCGCAGTCTAAAAGCCATGAATACACCTAAGATCACCAAACATGTCAGCACTAAGAGAGAAGGTGTCATGGAGCCATTAGGACCTACTCTGAAAGCGTCCATCGCGAATATGAACACAATGCCTGAGATCTGACCCATGAGCAATAAAAGTCCATTAGATGTTCCTTCCGGTGCAGGTCTTCCTATCTCCGCTCCATATTGGAATCCGATTGGACCACAGCTCAAAAGGAAAAAGCCTAATGCAAAACATGAGGTATATAAAAGTCCGCTTGAAGCAGCGTAAGTTATTCCAAGAATTCCCGGTATCGTACCGATAAGACCAATGATAATGAATGGTACCCTCTTTCTGTATTTGTCTGATAGGGTTGGAAGTATCACCGCTCCGATAATTCCACCGAATATCATCAAACCTCCTGCAGTTCCAGCTTGTGTTGCCGAGAAACCACGCGGGCTAATTATATCTTCAATCCACGTAGTAACACTATTGAATAATCCGAGACCGATGAAGAATATCGCCATAAGGAAAATGAAACTTTTGTTTCGGAGGATCTGTTTCATTCCATCGAACATAAGGGCACGTTCTTCTAATTCACTTGGACCTGGAGGAGTAGCCGGATGTTCTTGTGCAAAGACTATGAATACTATTCCAACTACCAGTGCGCCAATGCCATAATACAGAAGCATGTTATTAAATCCCGCAGAAAGAGTAAGCGATGGTGTTACTACCAGTCCGGCAAGTATACCAAGATACATTGCAAGCGATCCAAGCCCGGAAGCGGTAGCTCGTTCCTCAATAGGAAACCAACGTGCTGCAACTTTTGTTAGGGCATTTAGAATGAATGGTTGTCCCGCTGCAGTACCGATCTGCGCAATCATAACAAGCGTGTAATTAGAAGCTACTATCCCGCGCATCAAACCAAACACGCCGGTAAGTACAGCGCCTATGCTGACAGCTACTCGGAAACCGTATGTGTCTATAACCCATGATGCCGGTATAGATACCACCAAATAAGCTATCATAAAACTCATAGACAATAGACCGATATCTAATTGTGAGACGTGATAGTATGCAGCGGCTGCATCAGTTACCGGTGCAAAGGTTATCCAAATTAGTTGGTTGAAGGCTGCGACTAGCATGAAGAGTATTAGAATAAACCATCTATAACCGTATATCTTGTAGGTCGATTGTTCCATGTTACTTAAATCTTTTTATTTTTAAAGTAAATTAGTAAAAATATAGAATAAGTTTTCCATTGTACTTCACAAAAAAGATAAGCTTCAATTAATTTATTTTCAAAATAGTTAATATATCTCTTACCCCATATAAGGAGTCTTGCAGCAAAAAAATTCCAGTTGCCGCAATTAAGAATTGCATTTTCTCCAAAGTAAAGGGGAAGAAGAGATGAAGCATGTTCCATGAATATAATAATCTAGAATCTTGTGAGAGGCTGTTAGTAAAAAAAGCCCCGTTAAAATAACAACAAAGAAAGGATGGAAAAGGAAATTTTTTACTGGAATTGATTAATCAATTTATTATCCGCCGCTATTTCGAATTTTATTAATAGGTAAAATTTTTTAAATAATTCAAAAAAAATTAAAAATACTTGACAATTAGAATTTCTTTCATTAATGTTGCAATCGATTGCACTGAT
>JAJYSI010000107.1 GCA_021793635.1 Bacteroidota bacterium | reverse complement strand
TCCGATCTACTGCGACGGGAACTTCTTTTTGGCTAATCTTCTTCTCTTGCGCATACATACTTGTGCACGATAAGAATAATATTGCAGCCACAATCAAAGAAGACACGGCTAAAACTTTTGTTACTTTCATATAAAACCTCTTATAATTATTTATTAATTGACAAATAAAACTTAAGAACTAAAGATGAAATGAAGATGAAAAACGATTCTCCTAAAAGTTAAAGTATGTACTTTTTGAGATATTTGTATTGCAAGAAGTATTTCTTCCTGCTTTTACCGGTGAAACAAAAGTAAGAAAAGCGCCTTTTAAAGTTTAACTTATGCCCAACGTGTTATTCCAGGTAAATGATTGAGCCTGGCTGTTATTTTTATTCAAGGCTGGAGAGTTTATCCGAATATCCGGAAAGTTAAATATTTAATTTTCACAATAATCATTTTCTTTTACCTGGACTTCTAGAATTGCTTCTACTGACTCCGCTATTATGACCATTATTGCTGCTTGAATGAGCAGGGGGTTGGCTATAACTTCTCGGTGGAGAATAACTTCTTGGAGCTGAATAGCTCTTTGGGGCAGAATAGCTTCTTGGAGCTGAATAGCTCTTTGGGGCAGAATAGTTCTTTGGAGGGGAGTAATTTTTAGGGGGATAGTAACTTCTTGGGGCTGAGTAGCGCTTTGGAGGAGAATAGCTTCTTGGAGCTGAATATGCTCTTGTGTTGCTATAAGATTTTTTTACCCTGTTATAATTCCCATTATTTCTTCTATTATTAGTTACTCTTGCAGAATTGTTCCTACTGTTTCCATTATTTCGAGCTGTTCCGTCTCTTAGGTTCCATGCATTTCTTATTACTGTTGAACCACTGTTTCTGATATTATTATTTTTTATCATACGTCCTCTTTGAGGTGTAAAAGTATTTTTTTTTGTCACTAACGGTGAATACTTAGTAGATACAAAACCACCTCTGGAAGTAGTAACACTGCTACCAGGATTAACAAAACCGCTGCGCCCTCCAAAACTTCTTCTTAACCCATTATTATTTCTAATCTTGAATATATCTTTTGATCTTGGGGAATTATTAACGGGATTACAATGTCCCAAATAATTCTGATAGCTGGGATACGAGTAATATCCGGAGTAGTAATTTCCGGGGTAATAATTTCCCGAATAATTGTAACTCCCATAATAATAAGGGTTGTAGGAATTATAGGACCACAAATTAAGTGGGTCCCAGCTAAAAGGATCATACACTGGATTTCCGTAATTAGGATAATTATTGTAATAATTATTGTTCAAGGTTCCCAGTCCATTATCGATAGGATATTGGTTATTACCTTGAGGATAATTATAATTTGTAGAGTCGGGAGGATTTTGCCCCAGATTATAGTTATTATTTTGATTGCTGCTATAACCTAAATTATCGGGTGGATTATTTTGTGTTGCAATTTGTGTATAACAACCACCAACTAGGAAAGCTAGTGTAACAATCAGAATTCTACTTAAATATTTAATCTTTTTCATAACTAATTTCCTTAAAAAACCTATTCCCTATATATGTATTATACCCAATGCTTTTCAACTTCTCCTGGGCAAAAAGATTTGCTCATGCAACCAGCAGAAACGGTTATAATTTTTGTTAATTTTATTTTACTACCTATTAAAACATTAATGTAAACAAACGATTTAAATCTATAAGTTGTTTATGAAGCCAAGATGAAAACGGTCTCATAAATATTTGTTTTAATTCACTCATTAAGGATATAACTTTTAATTAATAAATGATTTCAAATTACTTTTGATAACAAATGGGTTTTCATAATCATATTTTTCAAGGAAATATTCTAATTCAATAAAGAAAAATTGTTCGGATAAATTATTTTCCACCGCAGTATTTAACAGCCATTTAATATCATGTAAATGTAATACCTTATTAACAGAGGCTATTCCAATTCCATCTCTTATAAATATCTCTGTTATTACCTGGTTAGAAAATTTAGGGGGGTCTTTATTGATATATTTGTTTTCATAAATTTCATTTAGAGAATTCTCTACAAAATCCGGATTGAACCCCAATATCTTAGCCACCTCTTTAATTATTTTTCGTTTATTTTCATTGTTCTGTTTGTCTATTCCAACTAAAATAATGAGCCCCCGCAAATAATTACTTTTATCCAGATCAGTTAAAGTCATGCCGTACACTCCTATCTAAAATATTGTAAGTAGGCCAGAATCGTTACAAAAGATTAAAGTAGAATTGTGTAGATGCTTTATTTCCTTATATAGTAAAAAAAATAAATTACTCTTTTTTCAGGACTAGTACACCAAAGCTTTTCGAATGATTTTTTCCGCCTAACATACCTATTAAATAAATATTATGATTGGTAAAATCAAGAGCCATTGTTCTTAGACCTTTTGATGTTGCAATATTATCTACTACTTTGAAAACACTAGGAGAAATTTCTTTAATTACTGTCAATGTTCCTTCGCCATTTGAACTGAACGCAAGTTTAGTCACCGGGTCAAAAGCGCAGGCATCCACACTACCTCCTATAGGTAATGTTGTGATAATTTTTCCAGTATTTGCATTTAACACCGTCATCAAATGATTATTGCAGCCTGAAAATAAAACTCCATGACTTATATCTATAGCTAAGCCGGTTGGTTCTTTACTGGGCGCTAAAGAATACACTGCTATTTTCTTAAGAGCTACGGCGCTGAACTCTTCAATTTTATTTTTATTTCCAAGATTCACAAACATTAAGCCCCTATTATTCGAGACCGAGAATTCAGGTCTGCCGTCAAGGATAATCGTACCGATAACTTTATCTGTCTTAGCATCTATAGCAGTTACATTATCGCTGATTTCATTAAATGAGAAAATTCTATGAGTAAAAGGATCATATACAATGGCATCCGGACCTTTTCCTGTTACACGAATGTTGTCAATAGTCTTAAGAGTTTTCAGATCGAAAACGGTTACACTACTATTATTTCCATTACTGATGAAACCTTTTCCAAACTCATCAGCAAACGCAATTCCGTGAGCTCCCTTTAGATTAGAAATTTCGCCTATGATTGTATTAGTTTTTAAATCAATCACATGAACCTTAGTATCATGAGATACATACAGTCTATGCATCGAAGCATCAACAGCCGTATAGTCCCACCAGCCTTTGCCGCCAAGTTTTATTATTCCGGAAACTTTATAGCCTGGAGTCTGTGAGAATAATATTGCAGGGTGAAACATGAAAAGAAGACAAAAAGACAAAAATAATTTTTTCATAAGACCTACACTGTTTTTAATATAATATAGATGATAATACTTAATTAGAACAATTTTTCAAGTTTATCTATTTGATCAGAATATTTATTAACGGTCTGTTTAAATTCAACAGAATTTAATTTACCTTTGAGAGATTTAATTTTTGAAACTAATCTTTCAAATTCTGCCGCCTGCTTAACTCCATGTTTGAAAATAACAACCGGTTTAAGTACTGTCCATATTTCATCAATATCGCTCAATCTTCTATTAACCGCAATTGAATTATTAGCTTTTGCTTCCAATAAAATTTCTCTTCCAAGGTAATCTAAACGGGAAACCTCGGGCGGTATTTTGTGACTAAAGTGATTTTCAAAGTCCACTCCAATTCCAGTGATTTGGTTGGCATCAAACGCAATCCGGTCCCCTTGTTTTGCAGTAAGATCTTTGTTTAGCTGTTCGACGTAAAATGAATAGAAATCTAATAACTGAGGAGAAAGTTTATTATGGATAACATCGGAACGGTATGAAGAATATAGGTTGTTTATTTCATCTATTTTTAATTTTATTTTACCCCAATTAGCGGATTGAGCATAATCTACTAAATCCTCGGCTGCCTCTCCAGTACTATAAATAGCTTTAGGTAGTGGCTGGGCTTTAATTTGGATATTGTAAAAAATTACAAAAAACATAAAGCTGAAAACCCAAAATGAATTTATCAACCTTTTTCCTTCCAATTGCACTTTCATGATACGCTCCTTAAAAATTAAAACGTTTTTTTTTACAAATCAAAACTAAATATTTAATATGAAATGAACGTGAAAATTAAAATTATTTAGTTAATGATATGTCTAACTATTTTCATATGGGTTTTCCCCTTCAATTTGAAATAAACAAAGTTAAAGCATGGGTCATGACCATTGCCGAATTTTTTTATTTTAAATTAGGGGGCTAACATATTTCGGAATGCGATATTATTGGTTCATGAAATAACAACGCAATCAGCAATGGAAACTGGTCGATGGAGGATTTTACAAAGACCTACAAATTAATTTTCCTCATTAAAATTATTTTTTTGGAAACTACCGAAACGAAGTGACAATGCCGGCAGCACAAGAAGATTTAATAGAGTTGACGTAGCAAGTCCGCCGAGTATGACGATTGCTAATGGTCCTTCTATTTCCTTTCCAGCAGAGCCGCTTCCGATTGCTAAAGGTAGCAGGCCTAAACCGGTTACCAAAGCTGTCATTAATATTGGGACAAGTCTTTCAGATGCGCCTAATATTGCGGTCTCTAAATTCCATTCTTTACCTTCAAACTTTACTAAGTGTTCATAATGAGAGATCAGCATAAGGGAATTACGCATTGTTATCCCGAATAATGTAATGAATCCAACCATAGAACCAAGACTCATTTGTCCGCCGGATAAAAGTATAGAAATAATTCCGCCGACAAACGCAAAAGGCAAATTTGACAAAACGAGAAAAAGGTTTCTCAAATTCTTCAGCGCTATAAAAAGTAGCAAAATAATACCGGCACCGGCAATTACAGAATAGATAAGTAATTCTCTTCTTGACTTTGCTTGAGCTGCCGCCGTCCCTCCAAATTCAATATAAGTGCCGCCGGGAAATTTGATAGACGACTCTATTTTTTTCTTTGCGTCTTTAACAAATGAGACAACATCTATTCCTTTAACATTACAAGTAATAGTCTGTACTCGCCTCGCTCCGTTATGAAGGATAATGTATCTTCCCGAAGCTTCATATACATCTGCAAGCTGGCTTAACTTAACATAAACTCCGCTTGAATTTTTCAAGAGAAGATTTGAAACATTATTTACAGAGTTCCGGTCTTTAGGATCTAAAATTGTCGACACAGTAAAAACTTGATTTCCATCGTAGACTTGTCCAACATCAGTTCCTTGATAAGCCGTTTGCATTGCATCAAGAACATCCTTTGCATCGAATCCCCATCGCTGTAAATCATCCTTTCGCAAATGTATAGTAAGCTGCGGCATTCCGGGAGGAGATTGAATTTGCACATCAACCGCGCCGGGTACTTTTGAAAGTATACGCGAAGTTTCTTGCGCAAGATTATCCAAAGAGTTAAGGTCATTTCCATAAATATTTAAGACGACGGAAGAAGTATAACCTGAAAGCGTCTCCTCCATCCTTTCAGTTAAGAAAGTATTGACACCAATATTAGCTCCCACAAACGAATCGAGTGTTTTTCTAATCTCTTGTTGAGCTTCTTCAATCTGCTCGCTGCTTAAAGGCTTTAATTGAATTTCGAACTCGCTGTAATTCGTGCCCCATGTATCATCGCCTTTCTCGGCTCGACCTGTACGTTCTCCAATTGTTTGAATAAAAGGCAGCTTCATAAGAGCCACAGATATTTTTTTACTGATCTCTAATGATTCATTTATTGATGTTCCGGGCGCCAAGGAAACATGAGCAATAAAATGACCTTCCTTTAGTTCCGGGATAAAGCTTTCTCCAAAGAAAGGCAATGCAGCAAATCCGGCAATTGTAATAATAATTACGGCAGCAATTACTTTAACGGAATTCAATTCAACTTTATTTAGAAGAATTTTATATTTATTCTTTAGCCAAAGAACTAATTGAGGTTCTTTACTCCCTGCCTGCCCGGCAGGTAAATCAACATTTTTTTGATTACCAAGCAGAACCAAACTTAACGCCGGAGTTACAGTTAGCGCTACAAGAAGCGAAGCAAGCACGGAAAATATATAAGCTATCCCAAGCGGAGAAAAAAGCTTTCCAGCAACGCCGGATAATGTTAAAATCGGAATGAAGACAAGCACTACCGCAAAGGTAGCGTAGATGACAGCAGTACGCACTTCAAGAGAAGCTTCAAGCACTACACGAAAGATGGATTTGTGATTTCCTTGAGCGCGGTTTTCCTTCAATCTTCTTAATATATTTTCAACATCAATTACGGCGTCATCAACAACCTCTCCGATTGCAATTGCCAGGCCGCCGAGGGTCATTGTGTTTAGTGTTAAGCCTAAAGATTGCAAAGCTACAATTCCTGCTAACAATGAAAGCGGAATTGCAGTACATGATATTGCCGCTGTTCTAAAATTAAAAAGAAATAACAGTAATACGAGAACTACCAATACCGCGCCTAAGATTAATGAGCCTTCAATATTGCTGAGCGATGTATGAATAAAATCTGCAGGACGAAATAATTTTATCATGTCAATATTTTCAGACTTTAACGCCGGCTGCATGTTACTTAATGCAGCTTCAACATTTTTAGTAACCTCAAGAGTGTTGGTTCCATACTGACCGTAAATCATCATCATTACTCCGGGCTTGCCTTCAATAGTTGCGCCGCCGATAGGAGGTTCGGGAGCTATTAGAACATCCGCAACATCGGCAAGAGTTATGTTCAGATTATTTTTGTGAAGAATAACTGTCTTACCAAGATCAGCCTCAGTTAAGGATTGCCCTTCTGTTTGAAGCACGATCCGCTGATTATTATTTTCAATGAACCCCGACCCTTCCACAGCTGTAGCGCGTTTGGCAGCAGACAGGACTTCTTCAATTGATAGATTATATTTTATTAACCTATCAGGGTGAACTTGAATTTGAAATTGTTTAACATCGCCGCCGAATACAGTAACGTTTGCAACGCCGGTTACCGAAAGTAGTCTTCGCCTTAAAACCCAATCTGCAAAAGTTCTAAGCTGCATCGGAGTTTTGTTGTTAGAAGTTAATCCGATAACAAGAGTAAGTCCCGTGGAAGGAACGAGCGGAGTCATCTCCGGTTGCTTAATGCCAGCCGGCAATTGACCTGCTAAGGTCGAAAGACGTTCTGTTACAAATTGACGGTCAATATAAATGTTACTTCCTTCTTTAAAAGTAGCAGTAATAACAGAAATACCTTGAATTGATTTTGACCGAAGAGAAGAGATGCCGACAATACCGTTAACGGCATTCTCAATTGGCTGGGTAACAAGAACTTCTACTTGTTCCGGCGATAGTCCGGGAGCTTCTGTTTGTATTACTGCTTGAGGCGGTGCAAATTCCGGGAATACACCAAACTTCGCCTGAGTTAGTGTATATATTCCATAACCTACAAACAAAATACTTAATGCTATAATGATTCCCCGAAATCGAAGTGAGAAGCGAACAACAGAGTTTAACATACCGTGTTCTTCAATCATTATTACCCTCACTGCTTTGTTTGCCCTGGGCTGGAGTTAATTCTTCTGACAGCAAAAGCTGAGCGCCGTTTTTTACAACAGTTTCTCCCGGATTTATATTGCCATTATTTCCGGGGACAAAGAATCCTTCGTCAACGGGATTATCAGTATCAATTTCAACTCTAACAAATTTATTAGGAAACTGCTCTGCGTAGGCCCAAGCCTTACCTTTATACCAAACAATTGATGAAGCCGGGACAACTACGCCGGTTAAATTTTTCCCAATAGGCAGAAATGCTTTTACATTCATGCCGCCGCTTAACGAAGCGTCTGAGACAATGTAATATAAAGTTTTTGTTTGGAACTGTGCATTCGCAAGATGACCGGCTGAAACAAATCTACAAGAAATTCTACTACCGGCGCCCGAAGGAGGTTGAATAAAAACAATTGTTGGTGTTTTGATATTCATTGCATACGGCGGCAGAGATATTTGTATAAGCACGTCATTAAGCGTCAGCAGACGCTGTAATGAAGAAGAACCATTGAATATCCAATTGGAAAGGTTATTACCCCATTGTTCAAGTATTGAACTTTTTTGACTGCTTAAATTTGACAAAGCGGAATTAACATCAGCTTTACCGGATAAAAAAGCAGACTGCGAAGCTTGGAAATCCTGTTCGCTAGCAAGATTCTTTTCATAAAGGCTTTTTGCACGCTCATAATTTTCCCGAGAGATTAAAAGACTTTCCTTTGACTTTGCCAATTGCGCTTTATCAGCCTCATAGTTTTGAACATCCTTTGATAAATCCTGAATTGAGACCACGGAGCCGTACGCAGCCAATTGAGCTTGATGTAATGTTTGATTTAATTTTGTCGTTGTTATCCCCGAGTTAGCCTGTTCAGAAGGACTTAAATTTATAGTTGTAATTCCGTTTTCAACCTGAATGCGCGAAGATACGCGGAGAGAATCTTTTTCGCCGGCTTTATCCGGTTTAGGATTCCGACTTTGAATAAAATACCAGGTAACAAAAGATAATAAGATCAGTATAGCGATTGAAAAGACAGCTATTTTTAATTTTTTAATATTCAACATCTGAAAATTCTTTTCGTTTAAATTATTATATAACACAGTTAGCAAATACCATACATCAAACCGGGTTAATTATTTTTAGTATTTGGATAAAGAATAAAAGGTAATTTTCAAATGCGAAGGATGGAGATATCTAAATAAATATTATTGCGAAAGAATTGCGGTAAAATTTTTAGGTAGTTAGAATATGGCGAATCAAAACAAATATTCCAATAATTATAAGGAGATAATAGGGATAAATCAGGCAGGACATTTTTGTTATTATTATTCTCATGCTTATCAATTGAAGTCTTTATATTAAAATTAGAAGTTTCAACAAAGGAATGATTTTCAGCACTATAATTTTGTTCACGTTCTTTAGCGTTCAATTCATTTGTAGAGGCTAAGAAGAGCGCAATGAGAATAAAGATTAGATATTTAGTTTTATTCGATTTCATATACAAATAAATATAAGAAATTTAAATA
>JAJYSI010000106.1 GCA_021793635.1 Bacteroidota bacterium | reverse complement strand
AACACTTCATTCCCGCAACAAATGGTAATAGATTATGTACGCGTTTTTCAAAAAATATCCAACTGAATATGAATATGTATCTGTTCAGAAGATAAAAACGGCTTTCGAAATAATTGCAATAAGCTTTTTTTCATTATCTCTTCTTATTGTACTGCTTCTGGGACTTTTTTAATTTTTCCTTAATAAAATACATGTTGGAAGGCATATGATTTATTTAAGACACTTTCTATTAGAAACTTCCTTTGTTTTTATTTTTATTATTTTAACCGCCTATCCGCAAAACAATGGATTCGTTTCAACTAAAGGTAAATTGATCATCGGACCTGACGGCAAAGAATTAAAGTTGAAAGGAATAAATCTCGGCAACTGGCTCGAACCGGAAGGCTATATGTTTAAATTCAAAAAAGCAGATTCGCCCAGAAAAATTTATGAGGTTTTTAATGAAATGATCGGACCGGATGAATCAAATAAATTCTGGAATAAATTTAGAGTTGATTACATAACCGAAAAAGATATAAAGTTTATAAAAGAAAGTGGATTTAATTCTATAAGGGTACCATTCAATTATAAACTTTTTGTTAATGAAGATTTTTCTTCTAACTGCAGTACACCGGGATTTAAGCTGCTCGATAATGTAATTGACTGGTGCAGTAAATACGGAGTTTATGTAATACTTGATATGCACTGCGCACCTGGAGGTCAAACCGGTGCCAACATTGACGATAGCTGGGGATATCCTTTTCTATTTGAAAGCACTGAAAGCCAAAACCTTACAGCTAAAATCTGGAAAGAGATTGCAGAAAGATATAACGATAAAAAATTCGTTTTAGGTTATGATTTATTAAACGAACCGATTGCACCGTATTTCGATACGGAAAAATTAAATCCTCTTTTAGAACCTGTTTATAAAAAAATTACCAAAGCCATACGACAGGTAGATAAAAATCATTTAATTATTCTCGGCGGCGCTCAGTGGGATTCAAATTTCAAGATCTTCGGCAAGCCTTTCGATCCGAAGCTTATATATACTTTTCATATTTACTGGAGCGATACAACTCAATCGGTAATTCAAAAATATATTGATTTTAGGGATCAGAATGATGTTCCTGTCTGGCTTGGAGAATCTGGTGAGAATACTATGCAGTGGATATCTTCGTTCAGAAAACTTTTAGATAGAAATGATATCGGATGGTGCTTCTGGACCTTTAAACGCCTTGATACGGATAGAAGCATAGTTTCTATAAATTTACCTGACGAATTTAATTTAATTGAAAAATATGCAGACAGCAGCCGCGGGACTTTTGAAGAAATCAGGAAAGCAATGCCGAATAGAAACATCGTAAGAGAGGCGTTATTTAAATATTTGGAAAACATAAAATTTGATAATTGTAAAGTAAACTCCGATTATCTGAAAGCGCTCGGTCTTAAAAATTAAAATATCATCTACACATCGGGATTTTATGACAGTTAAATTTTCAACAGCATTATTCATATTCTTCTTGTTATTCAGCGCAAGTATATTATCGCAAAGTATAAACAAAAGTGTTGCAAAAATTGGAAATGAAAAGATAAGCGAAAGAGAATTCCGGCTTCGGTATGAGCTTGTTCCGCATTTTTCCCGCAACCAGATGAATGAAGATTCTTCAAAGCAGGATTTACTTAACTCTTTAATTGCCGAAAAGCTGCTTGCAGCCGAGGCAAACGAACTTGGCTACGATTCTACTGATTACTATAAATATTCAATACTGCAAATAAAAAATCTCTATGTACGCGACGCACTTTACAAAAAGGTAATTTCAAGCAAAGTTAAAATTCCTCAAAAAGAAATTCAGCAGGCTCTGGAACGGAGCGCAAAGATATTGGAAGTTAAAATAATATCTTCCGCAGATTCTTCAATTGTTTTTAATTATTACGGAAGCCTTAAAAACGGTGCTTCGTTTGACTCGTTAGAAAGAATTTCCGATCCGGTGGAATATGATTCAAATAAAGCTCCTCTTAAAATTACTTTCGGACAAATGCGAGATGATTTTGTTGAAGATACTTTGTACAATTTAAAGCCAGGCAGCATTTCTTCGCCGGTTAAAACCCAAGGCGGATGGTTTATCTTTAAACTTGTCGGAGAAAAATCCGTTGTGCCCTCAAATGCCAAGGATCCGAATTTCGATAGGAATGTTATGAATGTTATTCGTATCAGAAAATCGAGAATAATCGGTTTAAAATATTTGGCAAAATTTTATAAAAACAAAAATGCGGAAATTGACAGCACTGCATTTTTGAATTTGCTTCACGAAGTCTCGAATACATTAACAGACAAAAGTATTCAACAAGGATATAATTCCGACGGCTTACTCTTCCTTGACGAAGGCAGCATTATGAAAATCATTAATCGCCTCGGACCCGAAGGTAATTCTAATCTTGTCGTAATAAAGAATAATCCGATATCTTTGAAGGAGTATTTATTCAGCCTGCTGGTTTATCCGTTATTTGTAAAAGATCCATCGCCGAATGTTCTTGCTTATGATTTGATGAATAACCTAAACAAGTATATTCAGTACAAATTTTTATCGGAAGAAGGCTATCGCGAAGGTCTTCAGAACATTCCGGAAGTAAAGGAAGATATCAAAATATGGAGTGATGATTACCTTGCAAAGCTGCTGAAGAATTCTTTCCGCGATTCCATAAGTGTTACCAATGAAGAGATAAAGAATTATTATAATACTTCTAAAGGAACTGAGCTTGTAAACGTAGAAGAACTTATAAATAATAACCTCGAAGTAATCGAAAAGGTTTTTAACGAACTGCGAGCCGGGAAAGACTTTCATCAGTTAGCAGGAAAGTATTCGCAAAAGTTCTTTTCTAATAACAGGGAAACGGAATCCGGCTACTTCCCCGTCTCACACTTTGGTGAGATTGGCTTGTATGCTTCAAAGATGAGATTAAATCAAATTTACGGTCCGGTAAAAACAGACAGCGGCTATTCGGTTATAAAACTGATCGGAGAAAAATATGATTCGAATAAGACCGCGGAAAATTTTGATTCGCTAAAATCCGAATTAAAAAATGAACTTCTCGAAAAACAGTTCAACAAAAAATTTTTCAGTTATATTGCCAGGCTGGCTTCCAAATTCAAAGTTTCAATAAACGAAGACAATTTAAAAAGCTTGAATGTCCTTGACATACCGATGTTCACTTATAAATTTATCGGCTTCGGCGGAAGGATTGCGTCAATGCCGTTCCTTGGTGCCTGGTATGATTGGGTAAAATATCTTCCCAATAAATCTATCTTAGCGCCTTGATAAAATATGAAATCTAATCAAACGGAGATCTCAAATGAATTTTAGTAAAAAAGTTTTATTACTCTCATTTATTTTTATCATTCAAATCTTTCCTCAAGGTTATAAACTAATATGGTCGGATGAATTTAATGATACAACTCTGGACCTATCAAAGTGGAGTTATGAGATTGGAAACAATAACGGCTGGGGAAATAATGAATCGGAATATTACACGAATAGACTTCAGAATTGTTTTATAAAAAACGGCGTCCTCAACATCGTTGCAAATAAGGAAAGTTATAATGGATTTAATTATACTTCGGCAAGAATAAAGACTCAGGGAAAATTCTCATTCGCTTATGGCAAGATTGAAGCTAAGATTAAACTGCCTTACGGAAACGGAATCTGGCCTGCCTTCTGGCTTTTAGGCGATGACATTACATCAGTAAGCTGGCCTGCTTGCGGAGAAAGCGATATTATGGAAATGATCGGCGGAACCGGGAAAGGCAACACGGGATCGGCACTTAGTGACTCAAAAGTTTATGGAACTCTGCATTGGAAAAACTCAGATGGTACTCATGCATCTTACGGAACAAGCTATGCACTAAGCAGCGGAAAGTTTGCCGATAGCTTCCATATTTTTGGAATGATTTGGACACCGCAAAAAATACAAATATATGTCGACGGAGTAACTTATTGTACAATCGATATTAGTTCTACAGGCTTAAGTGCTTTTCAAAAAAAATTTTTTATAATATTGAACCTTGCAGTCGGCGGCAACTGGCCTGGTTATCCTAATTCAAGTACTGTTTTCCCTCAAACTATGCAGGTGGATTACGTAAGAGTTTATCAGGACACTACCGGAACAACCAATACTTTAGGTGAAAGCAGCAATAAGCCTCAAGGGTATTTGCTGCAGCAGAATTATCCTAATCCTTTTAATCCTTCAACAGCTATCAGCTTTCGGCTTTCAGCAATCAGCTTTGTTAAATTGAACGTATACAATCTGCTTGGAGATAAAGTTTCTTCATTAGTAAATGAAGAAAAACCTGCAGGGGATTATAAAGTTGAGTTCAACGGATCGAATCTTCCCAGCGGAATTTATTTTTATTCGTTACGCACCGGTGAATTCGAACAAATTAGAAAAATGGTTTTATTAAGATAACCAGCGAATTAAATTTTTATTTTATAACAGGGACAAACTCATCCGTATGATAAAAGATTTCAGAAAAAAAACTTTTATAATAATTCTTTATTCATTTTGTATTTTTATTTTCGGCAATTCTCATGCTCAAACGCTCGAAGATAGAATTACAAAAATTATTTCTCAAATGTCTTTGCAGGAGAAAATTGACCAGCTACATAGAAGCGGCGATTTTACAACTCCATTAAACAACAGACTGAACATACCCGGATTTATTATGTCCGATGGTCCGCACGGAGTAAGAGACGGATATGCTACTTCCTTCCCTACGGGTATGGCAATGGCTGCCACATGGGATCCAGATCTAACCAAATTAATTGGAAAGGCAATGGGAGAAGAGTTTTGGGCTAAAGGAAAAAATCAAGCTCTTGGACCCTGCATGGATATTAACCGCGATCCCAGAAACGGCAGAAGCCCTGAAAGCGGCGGAGAGGATCCCTATCTTGATGCACAGATTACAACTGCCGTTGTCGAAGGTATTCAGTTGAATCCGGTAATTGCAACAGTTAAACATTTTGATTGCGTAAATAGACAGACCAATCGTACAAATAACAATGTTACCATTTCGCCAGAGCTGTTGATGGATGAATACGGATTCAACTTTAGGAATGCAGTCCAAGCAGGCGGTGCAATGAGTGTAATGAACGCTTACAATTTAATAAATGGAGAGAAGAGCGCGGAGAATTATAATCTTCTTACAAATATTCTTAGAAAACATTTCGGCTTTCCTTTTTACGTTGTTTCAGATTGGGGTTCTATATGGGATGCCGGCAGAGCTATTAATGCAGGCTGCAACCTTGAAATGGGTTCCGATCTTTATTCGGGCAATTTGTTAAACCTTGTAAGCAGCGGAACTGTTTCTCTGTCTGTAATTGATGATGCCGTTAGAAAAGTTCTGCGTACTAAAATAATCGCAGGTATGCTTGATTATATTCCGCAAGGAGATCCATCGCTTGTTAATGACGAAGAACATCAAAAGCTTTGCCTGCAATCAGGAATTGAATGCATGGTTTTATTGAAAAATCAGGATAAAATTCTTCCGTTAAATAAGGATTCTGTTAAGACAATTGCCATAGTCGGACCAAGTGCGGCAGTTGCACAGATTGACGGTACAGGCAGCAGTTATGTTACTCCGTTTTATTCTGTAAGTCCAAAGGAAGGAGTTGAAAATCTTATCGGAGCTGATAAGATTTTATATTCAAAGGGCTGCGACATAAATAGTTCTGATACTTCCGGATTTGCATCTGCAGTAAATGCAGCAAAGAATTCGGATGTCGTAATATTTTTCGGAGGACTGGATCAAACTCAGGAGGGTGAAAGTCTTGACAGAGTTGGTAATTCGATTGAGCTTCCCGGGAAACAAAAACTCCTAATTAATGAACTAGCGGCTGCAAATAAAAATATAATAGTGGTTTTATACAGCGGAGGTATTTGCGGAGTTCATGATTTCCTTGATAAAATTAAAGGATTAATTTATGGATTTTATCCCGGACAGGAAGGCGGAAATGCAATTGCCCGGATTCTATTTGGATTAGATAATCCAGGCGGTAAATTACCGGTAACAATGCCTCAATCAACCTTGCAGCTTCCTGCCAGAGATGATGATTTTACGAATGACTACGGTTGCGGATATAGGTGGTTCGATAAGATGAATCTTAAACCGGAATTTTCTTTCGGCTTTGGTCTATGCTATACAACTTTTTCTTATAGTAATCTTCATATTTCTCCAGCTTCATTACCGGCAGGACAAATTGTAAACATTAGTTTTGATGTCACTAATACAGGCTCAAGAGAAGGCGATGAAGTTGCTCAGTTATATTTAAGCTTTACCGCCCCGGGTGTTGAGTTACCAATAAAACAATTGAAAGGATTTAAAAGAATCACTCTTAATTCCGGTGAGACTAAGACTGTTACTTTTCAATTAAGTCCTAATGAGCTTTACTATTTTAATGAATCTACAGATTCATATACTGTTGCTGCCGGAACTTACACAGTAAAGGTTGGAGGTTCTTCCGATAATCTACCATTATCAGGAACCTTTCAAATAAATTCTGCAGAGCCGAAGCCGGATTTAAAGATTGCAAACATTATGACCGTACCAAGATATCCTTTCGAAGGTGATTCGGTAATATTTTTAGCAACGATAATTAATCGAGGCACAGGTGCAAGCCCGGAAGGCACTGTTCATAATGTTGCCTTCAGTGTTAACGGACAAGAAATCAGCAGGTCTGTAGAATTCACACATTCAATTCCAACAGGCGGGATGGCTCTCGTTTGCGGAAACATTGGAGTTAACAATACTAATGTATGGATTGCAGGAAAGCCGGGAACTTATTCAATTACAGCTTCAGTTAATGAAGATAAATCAATACCGGAAACAATCGACACAAATAATACTGCCGTTGCAATGTTAAAAGTCTATAATGTTCCTCCCAAAAATTTGGCTCTGAACAAACCGGTAATAGTATCATCGGAAGAAAACTCCAGCCTTGGAGGACAGAACGCGGTCGACGGCAACTTAAGTACACGATGGTCGTCTCAGTTCAGCGATCCTCAGTATATTACAATTGATTTACAGTCGGTGAAGATATTTAATGAGGTTATTTTAAATTGGGAGACTGCGTATGCTAAAGAATATGAAATACAAGTTTCAAACGACAATAATAACTGGAACACAATGGCTCATATATCCAACGGTATGGGCGGAACAGAAAAAATATCTGCGCAGTCATCTGCAAGGTATGTTAGAATTTATTGCATTCAACGCGCTACGCAGTGGGGCTATTCATTATATGAGATAGGTATTTATAATATCGAAGATGTTTCAGATGATGTTCAAGAAAATATTTCTAATTTACCTTCCGAATTTTTATTGAGCAATAATTATCCAAATCCTTTTAATCCAACAACTACAATCGAATATGAGCTTCCGAAAGCAGGTTATGTTAAGTTAGAGATATTTAATTCGCTTGGAGAATTGATCAAAACCATAATAAATGATTTCAAAAATGCAGGTAAACATTCAATCCAATGGAATGGTAAAAACTCAAACGACATAGACGTACCAAGCGGAATATATTTTTACAGAATGAGCTCCGACGAATTAACATTAGTAAAAAAGATGATTCTTTTAAGATAACTCGGCAATATTTATAAGCGATATTGACCCATGCTTAGTTCGGTTTCCTTGTTTAGTTACTCCGTGTCAAGAAAACACGAATTTTGATAAATGACTTTCCGATACTTTTTTGTATTCGTCAATGCGCCTTAAAATAGTAGATGATACCGTGAAAATTATAACTTAAGAGTATCATTTTTTACTGCCAATAAATGATGAATAATATATCTATGTATTCTTCCATTCCCGTCCTCAAATTAAAGGTAAGGGAACTATAGTGGCTAATTTTTATAATATAAACAGAAAATTTTCGCCATAGTTGCCATTGTCAACTAAGTGATTTGGGGGCTAATTTATGTCAATTTATAAAAATGGTCACAACCCTTTAAAAAAAGAAAGTGCGAAAATGATTTATTTTCGCACTCCAAGTGCACCCTGCCGGATTCGAACCGGCGACCTGCTGATTAAGAGGGGGTTCTTTAATCCTATAATCTCTTATATTATAATAATTTAAATCTTTCTGCAATAGTTTTTGCAATAGTCAGTTTTATTATGAATTTACTCATGAACAATCCAGATAAACTCTTTGTCATTCTATAATTCAATATTTTTAGGGTATCTATCCTTGTTAGAAAAATTGTGTCTATCCGGACCAGGTCTTTTGTTATTATATCAAGAAAGTAATCCATGAAAAGATTTCCGGCGGAATCGGGTTTCAGGTTAACTGAAAGATTGCGGCTGCTGTCTGAGTCTGCGTATGAATAGGATGAATGCTCTGCAGAGGGATGAAGGATAAATTTCTGATGAAAAGATTTTGTTGTAGTTGATATTGAGTCTTTGCCTTGTTTGTAGAGCTGTTGAGTATTACCGGGAACGTAAGTTGTTTCCGTCCGGAATTGTGTTTCCAGAGCGGTGGTCTTAAAGGAACGGAATAGGACAAATCCCGAAGGGATGCATACGCAGAGGACAGAAAAGACGAGTATGATAATGGTGATATAGAAAATTTTAGTGTTCATAATATTCCACTCCTAAAGGAGTTTTGTTTTAGTTTTGTAAGTAGATCTGTTAAGAATATTTCACGCCTAAAGGCGTTTTTATGTCGCAATAAATTTTTTGTGTAATGTGGTTACTTTTTTTAGACAAAAAAAGGAATAGGGGATTTAGTTAACAATGTAGAAGTGGGAAAGCGCTGGACAATTCGGCAGTCTAAGTGTTCAGCGACTGAGTATGATGGTTTGCATAAGAAAAATAAAAAAACTTAAAATAATTAAGATGAATTACTTCATAATAAAAATGTCAAGAATATTTTTATCCGGAAAGACAGCTCAATTAAACGACCGCCTAAATTCAAGCGGTGAGAGGTTGGTTTTACTCTTAAATAATTTGCTGAAAGATTGTGAGTGTTCAAAGC